>JANNVM010000229.1:0-5100 GCA_031414455.1 Verrucomicrobiota bacterium | reverse complement strand
AATTGAGCGGCGCTCTCATAAACGGGCTTTTCCACGGTGTAGATAAACGTGCCGGCCGCCGCGCCAAGGAGAAATCCCGCTGCCGTGAGCAGGACGCCATGTTTCCGAAAGAACCCTAACGGTGAAGCGGCGGGAGTGTTCATAATGGCGCGAAGATTAACAACGCGGGGCGGGGCGGTCAATCTTCATCATTGGGGGTGGCTCGTTTAAAATCACGTTCAGCGGGTCCCGGGCAGGGCGCGCCATCCCGTCACACTGGCGCGCCATCGCGGCGCGTCCGGCGGGCGGTTCCAGTCGTTTTCTTTTTGTCGCCGGAACAAATCGCGCGGCACACATTCTGATAAGAGAGTCCTCGCCGATACCGCAGACCTCTGATAAGCTAACCGCAGAAACATCGAACCTTCCCGATACCATGTTTCCCCGCCCATCCACGACCCGACCAGGTTCCCGCCGCCGCAACCGGCTGCGATGAATGAATTCGTGACCTTTCCGTCATCGGTTGATGACGGTTGCCTGTAAGCTTCTTCCGTTTCCTCCCCCCCCTTTTCCCCCCAGTTCCCCATGAAAACAAACTCCCCCAGGGCCAAAGAATCCCCCGCCGCGCCACAGACTGCCACCGTTGTTACGGTTCAGGGTGTCGGCGTTGGGCCCGTAAAGCCGCGAAAAAAAGCAGCCGTTCCGGGCTTCATGCCCATCCTGCCCATTCGCAATGCGGTCCTCTTTCCCGGAATGGTCGTGCCGCTGACGATCGGGCGCAGTGCTTCGCGTAAACTGGTGGACGAACTCAAAGGGGGCACCATCGGTGTCTTCACGCAGCACAATGAAACGGACGAGGAGCCGCACGCCAAAGACCTCCACCGCGTCGGCGTCTGCGGCAAAGTGATGCGGACCATCAAGCAGAACGCCGACACGCTCGTTATTATTGTCAATTTGGAGGATCGCATCGCCATCGTCTCCGCCGATGCGCCTGCGCCCTACCTTCGCGCGCAGACCCAAACGCTGCGTTCCATCCAGCCGCAGCAAACTCCGGAGTGGACCGCTGAACTCGCTTCGCTGCGGCAGTCGGCCCTCGGCCTGCTCGAACATAAAGAGGACGTGCCGGATCAGGTGGGTGTCTTCATTCGCAACATCGACGACCCCGCCCGCCTCACCGATTTCATCGCCGGCGGCATCGAAATGGAACTCGCCGAGCGCCAGGCCCTGCTGGAGGAACTGGATGTGGAAAAGCGCGTGCGCCTGCTCCAGGTCAAAGTCGCTTCCCAGCTCCACATCGCGGAGTTGCAGGACAAAATTCAGAAGGACGTGCAGTCGCAGTTTGGCGAAATGCAGCGCCGCGCATGGCTCAGCGAGCAGAAGAAGGCTATTGAGAAAGAACTCGGCGAAAGCACCGGCAGCGACGGCGACGACCTCGGCAAACTGAAAGCGAAACTCGCCGAAGCCAAACTCCCGAAAACGGCGCGCGAGCAGACCGACCGCGAAATCAAACGACTCAGCCACGTGCCCGCGGGAAGTCCTGAATACAGCGTCATCTTCAGCTATCTGGAAACGATCGCCGCGCTGCCGTGGAACACCGTCACCGACGACAACCTCGACCTCAAGCACGCCCGAAAAATTCTCGACGCCGATCACTTTGGCCTCGAGAAGGTGAAGCGACGCCTCGTGGAATACCTCGCGGTCAGGAAACTGAACCCGAAAGGCCGCAGTCCCATCATGCTGCTGCTCGGCCCGCCTGGCGTGGGCAAGACGAGCCTCGGCCAGAGCGTCGCCCGTGCTCTCGGCCGCAAGTTCGCCCGCGTCAGCCTCGGCGGCGTGCGCGATGAAGCCGACATCCGCGGCCACCGCCGCACCTACATCGGTGCCATGCCGGGACGCCTCATCAACGAGATCCGCCGCGCCGGCACCGCCAATCCCGTCATCATCCTTGATGAAATGGACAAACTCGGAAACGACTTCCGCGGCGACCCCGCCAGCGCCCTCCTTGAAGTGCTCGACCCGGCGCAGAATCACACCTTCACCGATCACTATCTCGACACCCCATTCGATCTCAGCCGCGTACTCTTCATCGGCACGGCCAATACGCTCGACACCATCCCCGCTGCCCTGCGCGACCGGATGGAGGTGATCGAACTCAGCAGCTATACCTCCACCGAGAAGCGCGCCATCGCCACGAAATATCTCGTGCCGCGCCAGCGCAAAGAGCACGGCCTGAAAGTGAAACAGTTCGCCCTCTCGCCCGACGCCCTGGACCTGCTCATCTCCGACTATACCCGCGAAGCCGGCGTGCGCGAACTCGAACGAACCATCGCCTCCGTGTGCCGCTCCGTCGCCGCTCGCATCGCGTCCGGGGAAAAACCTAATGCACTGCTCACTACTGCCGCCGTCTCCGAAATCCTCGGTCCGCCGCGATTCGTTCACGACGAAAAGCTCGACGTGCCGCGGCCTGGTGTCGTCACCGGCCTTGCGTGGACACCCGTCGGAGGCGACATCCTGCACATCGAAGCCCTGCGTTATCCTGGCAAAGGCAATGCACAACTCACCGGCCAGCTCGGCGACGTGATGAAGGAATCCGTGCAGACTGCGCTCAGTCTGGTGCGCAGCCGCAGCGACGCTCTTGGCATCGCGCCGCGGACCTTCGCGCAAAATGACGTGCATGTTCACGTTCCCGCCGGTGCCGTTCCCAAAGACGGCCCCAGTGCCGGTGTCGCGATGTTCACCGCCCTCGCCAGCCTCTATACGGACAAGCCCGTGCGCTCCGACATCGCCATGACCGGCGAAATCAGCCTCCGCGGCACCGTCCTTCCCATCGGCGGCCTCAAGGAAAAATCGCTGGCCGCCCTCCGCGCCGGCATCACCACCATCCTCGTCCCGGAAGCCAACCGCAAGGATCTCCCTGACATCCCCGCCGAAGTGAAGAAAGGCGTGAACCTCGTCTTCGTCAAAACCGTGGACGATGTGCTGCGCGAGGCGCTGGTGAAGTAAGCTGCCGCTGTTGTTGTCCCGACGCGCCGGTCCCCGGCCGGCTGGACAGAATCCCGCTTTTGATGTAGAAAGGTCCGCATGAATGCCACCTTCGAAGAAATCTCTGAAAGCATCCGCACCCTCCGTCCTGGTGACCGCTACCAGCTCTGGGTGCAGTTGAACGATGAGTTCGATCCCGCCGCGGAGGACGAGAAGGAAATCGAAGCCGCCTGGGACAAGGAACTCGAACAGCGTGTGAAGGACGTGCAGGAGGGGCGCGTGAAACTCATCCCCGGCGAGGACTTTCTCCACCATGTGAGGTCCACCGCGATCATGGAGAATAACGGCAACGCCGCCGGCGCATGATCCCGCTGGAGATTCATCCCGGAGCCAAAGCGGAGTTCGATGAAATCCATACACTCCTGCGTGTGGAAGACTCAGAGTTGGCCGCAAAGTTCGCGCGATGCGTCGAAGAAAATATCCTGCTCATCTGCGACAATCCCCTCCTCTTTCACGAGCGACGCTTCACGGTGCGCCGCTCCAACCTCCGCCCGCAGTTCGGGGAATACTACATCGCCTTCATCCTCTGGCGCGAGAAAGTTGCTATCCTGGCCATTGCCCATGCCAAACGCCGGCCATTCTACTTCCGCGACCGCATCGGGGAGGCGCGTAGGATGTTTTGAGTTTGTACCGTGGAGTGATCACCCGGCGAACTGCACTCCAGCCGGAACTCGTCCATCCAGGAATGCGTGGCGATGTTCCTGGTTTGCCAAATCCATCTGAAAATGAATCCACTGGCCATTTTCAAAAATGCCCATCCACCATTTTCCCTTCACCCTATCACTGAACTGCCACAGGATGTGATACCCATCCTCATTGGAGAAGCCCTCCCGATCAGCCTGAAAAATGGCTGGCGCGAAATTCCAAATTACCTCCTTAACGCCCCCAAAGATATCCCACCCGTTCAGATGATCCGTCCCGGACAGTAACTGGCACGCATAGATGCACTGAACACGCGGGAAGTAATTCTTGAGCCACTCCACAGCGCGAGCGGGCTTTTCACCGGCGATCTCTTCGCTGAACTCCTTCAGTTCTTCAAATGCCAGCGTTGAGGCTCCGAAGGCATTTCTCTCTATAGCCGCAATCTCCGTTCCATCACCGTGCGTGAGAATGATCTGCTCCCATTGATCCGCTGTGCCGGCCTCCAGAGTTAACACGGCGGAAGCATGTTGTTTCCTAAGGCTGGCCCGCAGGTATTCCAAGGTTACAGGTTCAGCCGAGGTGCTGAGAATACGGACATAGTGTGCCATGTAGCAGAACTTCGTAGTTACAGCCCCTTGTCGGTCACCGCGCCTTCGCTCGCGCTGGTGACGAGCCTGGCATACTTCGCGAGCACGCCGCGGGTGTAGCGTGGTTTCGGCTGCTTCCATTTCGTCAGCCGCGCTTTGATTTCAGCGGCGGGAATGTCGAGGGTGATGCTGCGCTTTTTGCTATCAATGGTGATCGGGTCGCCGTTTTTGAGGATGGCAATGGGACCGCCGTTGAAGGCTTCGGGCGTGATGTGGCCAACGACGAATCCGTGGCTGCCGCCGCTGAAACGGCCATCGGTTATCAACGCCACGCTCTTGCCGAGGCCCATGCCCATGACGGCGCTGGTGGGGCCGAGCATCTCCCTCATTCCGGGACCGCCGCGGGGGCCTTCCATGCGGATCACAATGACGTCACCGGCTTTGATTTTACCGCCGGTGATGGCGTGCATGGCGTCCTCTTCGCTGTCAAAGACGCGTGCCTTGCCGCTGAAACGGTCGCCTTCCTTGCCGCTGATCTTGCCCACGGCACCGCCGGGGGCAAGGTTTCCATAGAGGATGGCGAGGTGGCCGTCCTTCTTAATGGGATCGCTGAGCGGACGGATGACCTGCTGGCCTTTCGGATAGGGTTTCACTTTGGCCAGGTTCTCTTTCCACGTCTTGCCGGTGACGGTCATGACGTCGCCGTCAATGAGATTGGCTTCGAGCAGCATCTTCATGAGCGGGAGCGTGCCGCCGATCTTCACCAGCTCCATCATGACATATTTGCCGCTGGGCTTGAGGTCGGCGAGCACCGGCGTTTTTGCGCCGACTTTGGTGAAGTCATCAATACTCA
>JANNVM010000228.1:0-2468 GCA_031414455.1 Verrucomicrobiota bacterium | reverse complement strand
CCTCATAACACGCTGATTAAAAGGGCGCTCCCGGCAGGATTCGAACCTGCGACCGACGGTTTAGAAATGGGACGCCCTACCCTTTCGCCGGGTGGGCACTTCGGAAACTTCCCGAAGTTTCGGGCTGTTTCCCGTTGTTTCCGGCCAGTTTTTGCCTACAAAGCGCCTACATGGCGCTAGGAACAATCAGGGTTTTGCGGTGCGTTCACCCGCGATATTCGTGGGAAGTGAAGTGGTATGAGGGCGGGAAACGCCAACGCCGGTACTATACTTCTGAGCGGGACGCGAAGCAATTTGCGGCGATCAAAAAGCGCGAGCTGTTCCATGCCGCGCCGGCAGACGATCCGATTAGCACAGAGGAACGCCGGGCGTTGCTCCGGGCGCGGGAGTTGAGTGTACCATTGATGGCGGCTGTGGAGGCGTATTCGCACAAGCTGGCGGTCGAGCGGCGGTCGCTTCCGATGGCCGAGTTGGTTCGCCGGCGGTTATCGGCCGCGGCGAAGGAGCACCAATCGAAACGTTACGAGATGGAGTACTCGCAGGCCATGAAGAGCATCAGCGAAACGTTTGGCGTGCGGTCGGTTTCGTCCATCACCACTGAGGAGTGCGCGGCGTGGATCCACGGCAGCAACGGCACGGCAGCTTCTACTCTGCGCAAACGCCGGGTAATGCTCTCTGGACTGTTTGCGTTCGGGCAGCGCATCGGAGTGATCGAGACCAATCCCGCGCACAAGGTCAAGTCGCCCAGGGGCGCGGCCGTGGAGACGGTAGGAATTCTCACGCCGGCGGAGTCCAGGGCTTACCTGCTCGCCGTGGCCACGCTGTCGCCGGCGTTGCTGCCGCTGGAGGCGATCTGTCTGTTCGGTGGGCTGCGCCGGGCGGAAGCTGAGCGGCTGGATTGGTCTGCGGTGCAAATCGAACGCGGCTTCATCGAAGTGAGTGCCGGCATTGCGAAGACGAGATCGCGGCGGCTGGTGGACGTGGAGCCGGCGCTGCGCGTGATTCTGGAGCCGCTGGCTAAAGCGTCAGGCCCGCTGCTGCCCGCTAATGCGCGACGGCTGCGGAATCGCGCGATGAAGGCGGCCGGGTGGCTTGGCGACAAGTACGGCAGCGGGACAGCGATCGAGGACGCGCGGCCGTGGCCGGAGAATGCTCTGCGGCATTCGTTCGTGTCCTATCATCTGGCGCTCTACGGCGACGTGGCGCGCACAGAGCTGCAGGCCGGGCACGACAGGAAGGTGTTATTCGCCCACTATCGGGAGCTGGTGACCAAAGACGCGGCGGAAGAATTTTGGGCGGTGCATCTGGCGGTAAGCCAGTAGCTCTCCAAAAGCCATGCTATCCGGAAATCCTTTCCGGAGATTCAGCGTTCGGCAGCTTTTCATTGAAGTATGCAGCGCGGAGATTCCACAGATCCGCGGCTGTCGCGTTGTCCACTAGAGGCAGGCTTCGCAGCACGTCTGTCACACCGGAAAGCCATTCTTCCAATCGTTGCCCAGCAGCCGACCCTGACGCCGCAGCGCGACTGCCGGCCTGCCCGGAGTTTGAGACGCGTTTTTTCTTCATGGAGTTGGGGTGGTTGCTGAGGTTTCCGCCCGGCAGCCGCTGGGCTTGGCGTTCCTCCTCTCGGGTAGCCTCTTAGGCATGGGACTGGCGGCTGATTTGCGACTCGGCGGCCTTGCTTCAGCCCGCGGCCTCGCCTCGGGATTATCAGCGAAGGGGCGGCCGCAATTACCGCACTTCCAAAACATTTCACTTTTCACGGCGCCCGTCAGAAGAGCCTTACACGCAGGGCAGAGGTCAGAGGTCATGAAAGGAGTTCGCCGGCGGGCTGGAGGCGAGGTGCATCAGTTGTGGACGGCGGGGAGACCGGTGAAGCCGAGGGCCTTGCGGAAGCTCAGCATGTCGAACGCGGGGCCGGGATCGTCTTTGCGGGCGGGCGCGATGCAGTCGTGTCCGGTGATGTCGTCGAGCTTGTAGTGTGCGACGAGGCTCTCCGCGACTTCTGTCAGGGCGGCGAGCTGCAGTCCGGGATAACATTCCCACTCGGCATTCGGGCCGCCGTTGCGGTGGGTGGCGCGGACACTGGTGAATCCGGGTTGTTTGCGGGCCCACGAGAGCGCGCCGGGATCGTTGCCGGCGTTCGCCAGTTCGATGCCGATGCTGCAGGAGTTCAGGCCTTCATAGGCAACTCCGGTTTTGGGATCCTTCCATTGGCTCTTTCCGGCGTGGCCACAGGTGAGGTTGAACGGCCGGCACTGACTGACGCGGCCATCGCGCTCGATGACGACGTGGGCGCTGGCTCCTTTCGCGTCTGGCGTGCGCCAGAAGTCTATGCTGCTCTGGCCGCTGGCTCCGGCGGTGAAGTGAATGACGAGCGCGCGGCGGATCGGCATCGCGGTGCCGCCGGGAATGTGTTGGCGGCGCACGCCTTCGAGCCAGTGGTCTGCGGTGATTTTCATGGGAGG
>JANNVM010000227.1:0-3400 GCA_031414455.1 Verrucomicrobiota bacterium | reverse complement strand
CTTGAGCAGTGACGTTGCCGTGTGCCTCAGTGAGTGAAACGACAACTCGTGTTTCGCGCGGGCGTTGCCCTCCTCCGGTTCGAGTCCGGCTTTGCGCAACTTGGCGGCGGTCAGAATGTGCGTGAATTGGTCGGAGAGCTTGGTTGCCCGTCCGGACCGTTTGAAACGAGCGCAGGCCTCCGGGTGCAGTGGTGCCGTTGGATCCTTGCTCGCCTTCATGGTGGCAAGGTGAGCGCGCAGCGGCGGTGCCAGGGGCAGTTTCTGCCGGCGGCCCGTCTTCATCGTCGTCATGCTGATTTCGTTCTTCGCGAGGTCCACGCTCCCCCACGTCAGTGTCGCGATATCTCCGAGGCGCTGGCCAGTATAGAGACCGAGGAGGGTCATGGAGCGCCACTCGGCATCGGCGACGGCGAGCACGGCGCGCAGTTCGTCGAGGGTGAACGGCCGACGTGTGGACTCGCTGCGGTCGCGGATGGTGTCCACGTCCATAGCCGGGTCTTCGATGAGGTAACCGTCTTTCCTCGCCGCGGCAAAGAATGCCTTTACGGCCTTGAGGGTGTTGTTCGTCGTTCGAGGGCCTACGGCTTTGGCGACGTGCGTGCGGTATTCAACGATCTCCTTTTTCGTGATCTCGGCGATGTCGGTATCAGCACGTTCACCAAGCCACGCGAGGAAGCGTTTCGAGTGACCGTTGTAGTAGTCGTGGGTTGCTGAACTGACCTCGGGCTTTTTGCCGGCGATGAATTCCGTGAAGTATTTCCGGACTGTAGTCGTTGGGGTATCCTCGCCGGAGATTTCGCGGTAGATGTCCGCCAACACCTTCCGCGCCTGCTTTGCTGAGCGGCGGCGGCGGCTCTCCTCTTCGAAAAGCCGGGCACGCTTTTCCGCCTCCTTCTTGCTCGTTTCCTTGGTGGAACGCTTCATCCGTCGGCCATTTGCGTCCGTCCAGCAGGCGGTGAAGTATTTGCTTTGGGGGCGTTTCCAGAGGCTGGCCATGTGGGAGCAATACTGAGAACATCCGCCGCTGTCCACCGCTATTCGCAGGCGTTCGCCGCTTCGGAACACATTGGTTCCCACAGGGGATTTATGAAATCGCAGGTTCGAACCCTGCAGCGCGCACCATTTCCCTTGAGGGACATTCCGGGACAATGCCGGACATATTCGCCGGTTGTGACTGAGAATCAGGCGATTGGAGGGCAACGCCGTTTTTGCCCTCAGAGACACGCCGGGACACTTTCGGACAGCTAGGGACTAAAAAGTGTGAGTCTATTTGTGCGTCTGTCAGCAGGGAAGGGAGCCGGAGCATCGCCTTACCAAGCGGCAGCAGGCCCGCGTCTGTATAGACCTTCGCAGTCAGCCTCATATCACTGTGGCGCATCATGGCCATGATTTCGCGCTGCGATGCGCCGTTTAGCGTGAGCCATGTTGCGTACGACCCACGCAGGGAATGGAAGTCCGCGAACGCTCCCTTGTCGTCAACGTAGGCAATGCCGGCGGCCTTCAAATCTGCTTTAAAGCGTGGCATTCGGGGAATCATTCCACGAAAGATTCTCGCCAAAGGGGAACAGTCCCGCGGGCGGAGAGCTTGGAGGGTTTTGGCGAGAACCGGGTGTAGAGGAATCGATGCCCGTTCCTTGTTCTTTGTGGTGGACGCCCTCACGTCCAAATACAGCGCCTCTCCCTCTCCTTTGATGTCTTGCCATTGCAGGCCCCCAAGCTCACCGCGCCGGAGTCCGGTATAAGCTGCGGCCAGATAGACGGCAGCACGGCGACCGGAGACCCCCACCAAGGCCCGAAGTTCAGTCTCAGTAAAGGCCCGGCGCTGGCGGGTTTGGTGGCCTCTGGTTTCAGCGCTCTGAACCTTTGCGAGCGGGTTCAATGGGATGCGGCTGCAATGCTCCATCCAGTTCAGGAAGACCGTGGCCGCCCCGAGGTATCCATTCAGAGTCTTTGTCGCACTCGTTTGTTTGTTGCGCCACCGCTCGAAGGAATCTGCGGTAATATCGCCGACCGTCTTCCACTTACAATCGGAGCAGAGGCGCTCAAATTGGTTTCGGAGGATGCGAACATATTTCTGGCAGCGCCCGAGGGATTCCCGCGATGCAAGGAAGTCTTCCAGATGCTCGGCAATCGGTCTCTGCGCTGACTCCCGTGAAGCCCGTGAGGGAATGATGCCCGCGATTTCCTGATTCAATTCCTTCACTCTGTCGGCGAGGAATTTTTGCGCTGTCTGCTTGTCGGGCGTGTGCAGTGGAATGTCTGTAACTGTATCGCCGGGATGCAGGCGGATTCGTGCCCGCCACATGCGCCCCGTCACCGTCTTGCCATTCTTCTTGCGCTTCGGGCGGTAAGGGCTGGCAATCATGCGCGGCCTCCTGTCTGGTTAACCCGCATACTCTCAAGGCAGCGGCGCACTTCCGATCCCCACAGCATCAGGGAGCGATTCACGCGGACGGCTTGAGGAAGCAGACCTTGCTGGATGTAGCGGCGCACCGTCTTGACGGAACGTCCCCCGAGAAATGCGCCTACCTCAGGCAGAGTCATCAATCGGTCAGAGCTTTCCATGGAATCGGCGGATTGGGATCGATTCATGATTTCTTCGGCTTTGTCTTGGCCTTACTCTGGCGGTGCTGTTCTTTGACGTATGGACCGGCGAAGCCGCCAAGCTTGGCCTGCTCTGCGTCCGTCTCTGCCGCTGCGGCAAGTCCCACCAACACGCGCTTCATGAGGTTTCGGGCGGGTCGGCCTGCTTTGACATCCTCGTCTCGCCTGGCGCGCACCTCCCTTACCGAAACATACGTGCGCCCCATGAAATCAAACCGAGTGAGCCTCCCGAGACGGGTAAGTTCCCCGATGCGCTTAGTGCTCACGTCGAGGAGCAGGCCCGCCTGAACGTGATTCAGCAGCCCCTGCTCCTGAATCATGGCCTGGCTCATAGCCTCAACCTCAGCACGGGCCTTTTCCTTCGCGGCCCGCCGCTCAGTGTGCCGGTGCAGGAACTCATCCTGAATACTTGAAACCAAATCAGATGTGACCGTCATAGATGCAGAGGTAACATCCGTGACGTATTCTGTCAAACTTAATTCAGGGGCGCACCTGCGCCCAGGGCCATCTGCTCCGCTGCGGTCAAGGGCGGGTCCGGCATAAAATTTGAAACGGCTTGTTCACCGGACGGTTGTCCTGGATTTATATCGAACCCACCCTTGACCTCCGCTACTCAGATGGCGGGAGGTCGGTATGATTCGCGCTCCAGAGAGCGCATAAAGTTATTCCGTCGCCAAACTCCAGGTTGCGGTACAACTACTCCGCGGTATCACATTGGACTGTCCGGCTCGCGGCGACCCCCAATACATGACAGCACCCCGTTATTGTTCAGAGTATGTAATCTTGCATGATGTTC
>JANNVM010000226.1:0-2864 GCA_031414455.1 Verrucomicrobiota bacterium | reverse complement strand
AAACGCGCTATGTCAGGCTCACGGCCACTAAACTGTGGACCGCTGATGGCCGCGCCCTCCTCGCCCTCGGGGAACTCATGGTACTCCACGGCGGACGGAATGTCGCCGCAGGCCTGAAACGTGACAATATCCGGACCGACGACGATGATTCCGATGAGGCCTTTCCCACATGGAGCCGCTCCAATCTCGGACGGACAGAGTGTTATTGGCGCGCCCCAGGGCATCGCGGATTCCCCCACCAGGGGCTGGCAGAGTCTGCCGGAGAAATCCCCGGACGCCGCAAGCTGGGTCATGATTGATCTGGGTAAAGAAGTGCCGCTGCACGAGATCCGGCTGCTGCCGGCACTCTCCGGCGAGTTTCCCGCGCGGCGCGGCTTCGGTTTTCCGATGCGCTTCAAGGTGGAAGCCGCACCGGAGTCCGACGCGGCCTTCGCACAGCCGGTTCTGTTCGCCGACAGCAGACCCTATGACACCCTGAATCCGAGCGAAAATCCCATCAGCATTCGGGTCTCCGGCACTCCGGAGCGTTATGTCAAAGTGACCGCCACCCGGCTCAGCGAACGCGACGACGACTACCTCTTCGCGCTCTCCGAGCTGCAGATCTTCAGCGACGGGGAAAACGTCGCCGCCGGGGCCAGCGTCAGAGCGCAAAATACCCTCGAAAACAAGGAATGGTCCACCCGCTTCCTGACAGACGGATTCACCAGCCAGCGCAATATCCTGTCGTGGCCCGACTATCTCACCGGCCTGCAAACGCGGCGCGGAATTGAAACGGACATTCGCGACCTCCAGGCCACGCGCCGCAGCGTCACCGACCGGGTGCTGCGCACCACAGTGCAGTGGAGCACTGCGGTGATCGGCGCCGCCATCCTCGCCACACTCATCCACATGTGGCGCAGCCGCCGCATGCAGCGCCGCGAACTTGCCCTGCTCCGCCGCCGCCTCGCCCAGGATATTCACGACGAGATCGGCAGCGGCCTTGGCACCATCTCCCTGCTCAGCCAGATGGGTGGCGGCAATGCCTCCCACCCCGGCGAGGCCCGCGAGGAATTCTCGGAAATCCACCGCCTCTCCCGCACCGTCACAGAAAGCCTTCGTGACATCGTGTGGTTCATCCGCCCGGAGACACGCACCGTCGGCGATCTCGCGCAGCGCCTCCGCGAGACCACCGCCTCCATGCTCGCCGGCATCCCTCACGAATTCACCAGCGACGGCCCCGCGCTCGAACGCGAACTGCCTCTCGACCACAAACGTCAGGTGCTGCTCTTCTTCAAAGAAGCCCTCCATAACGTCCAGCGCCACAGCCATGCCACGCACGCAGAGGTGTCCATCAACGGGGATGCCAAAAACTTCCGCCTCACGATTCACGACAACGGCTGCGGCTTCGACACCACCGCTCCCGGCTCCGGCGCGGGCATGACCGGCATGAAACAGCGCGCCAAAACCCTCGGCGGACGACTCACCATCGCCAGCGCCCCTGGCTCCGGCACCACCCTCACTATGGAAGTACCGTGGCGCCCGATCCGTAGAAACGCGGCCCGATAATCCGGCACTTGCACCCCGCCTTCGCCTGTCACATTTGCACCACCATGAAAAAAACCGCGCCTGAAGCCCCACCCGTCACCGTTTGGCTCGTCGAGGATTACGCTCCGTTCCGCAATACCGTCAGCAAGCTCCTCAACAGCACGCCCGGCCTCAATTGCACTCACCTTTTCGCCACCGGCGAAGACGCCCTCCGCAGCCTCACCACCCAGCAGAAGCCGGCCGTCATTCTCCTCGATGTCGGCCTCCCCGGCATGAACGGCATTGAGTTCCTTATGAAAGTCCGCGACGCCGCCCCTGAGACCCGCGTCGTCATCCTCACCGCTTTCGAGGACGAGGAGAAACTCTTCCGCGCCATCTGCTCCGGGGCGTCCGGCTATCTGCTCAAGACCGCGACCGCCGATCAAATCACCGCCGCCATCCGGGAAGCTCACTCCGGTGGCGCGCCCATGACCCCCTCCATCGCCAAACGGGTCCTCGAAATGTTCACCCGCATGGCCCCCGCCAGAACCGACTACGGCCTCAGCGACCGCGAGAAACTCGTGCTCGAGAAAATGGTCAGCGGCCTGACGAAGAAGGAAATCGCCGCCGTGCTCGACATGAACTTCCATACCGTGGACGCCGCGCTGCGCAGCATTTACTCCAAGCTCGAAGTCAATACCCGCACCGGTGCCGTCGCCAAGGCGCTCAAGGAAAAGCTGGTGTGAGAGCCGCTGTGGTGAGGCCGTGATGCGGGGGACTGTTTCGGCCTCGCTCAGTCGAACCTTCCGCCGGGCAGCGGTCGATTGCGGCTGAATGTTCAAGCACCGCGGATTCGTGGCGGAGGATTTTTCCGAAATGCCGGCTGCGGCTGCAGTGCGAATGACAGGCTTACGGTACCACGACCCGCGCACGCATCATGACGCGCGGCGAGGGGCCGGTGTAGTCGAACACGAGTGTCGAACTGTTGTTCGTGACGATCGTCACACCGGTGCCGGACCAATCGACAAGATCAGTGGAAACTTCCGGCACAAACTGTGTCGTGTTGTCGTTCCCGGCCACAAGACCCTTGTTGAGTGTGAAGCGCAACTGGCCGCCCGGGATGGCCGGTGTCGGAATTCCAGAGGCGTTAGGCTGAAGCGGATTGGTGCCGAGGCCGAATTCGAGGCGGTTGGGCAGGCCATCGAAGTCATCATCGGCGTTCGGGCCGCCGAGTCCAGGATACGCAGCGGCCCAGCCGGGATAACTGGAGCCGGTGACATTGCTCAGGCCCGGAGTCGGCGGCTGAGCGGTGAACTGCGCCGGCTGGAATGCGGTGGCGGCGTCCGGCCGGCGGGCCAGCG
>JANNVM010000225.1:0-1797 GCA_031414455.1 Verrucomicrobiota bacterium | reverse complement strand
CAGACGCATGATCGAACTCGCCGGTGAGGCGGACAAAAAAGGTTTGAAGTGCGGCGTCGGCCTGATGGTCCGTCACTGCCGCGCCCGCCAGGAACTCTGGAAGCGCATCCAGGACGGGGAAATCGGCGACATTCTCTCGATGCGCACCTACCGGATGCACGGCCCGGTGGCGTCGGCTTTCTCCCTGAAAAAGCCGGAGGGCAAATCGGAGGTGCTGTATCAAATCGAACGGTTTCACAGCTTCCTCTGGGCCAGCGGCGGACTTTACAGCGACTTCTACATTCACTTCGTGGACGAATGCTGCTGGATGAAAAACAAGTGGCCGGTGAAGGCCCACGCGCTCGGCGGACGGCACTATCGCGGCGACTACATTGATCAGAACCTGGACACCTATTCCGTGGAATACACGTTCGACGACGGCACCAAGCTCCACATGGAGGGCCGCACCATGACCGGCTGTAAGGATCAAAGCGCCAGTTATGCCGACGGAACCAAAGGCAGCGCCATCATCAGCACCAGCGGTCACACGCCCGGCGTTTGCCGCACCTACAAGGATCATCTCATGAAGCGCGGCACCGAACTCTGGGGATTCCCGCAGGATCCGCCGGAAACGAATCCGTACCAAAACGAGTGGGACGACCTCGCCGCCGCGATTATCAACAACACGCCCTACAACGAAGTCGTCCGCGGGGTCGAAGCCAGCATTGCCACCAGCATGGGCCGGATGGCGGCGCACACCGGGCGCGAAGTGACCTTCGATCAGATGCTCAACTGCCCGCACGAGTTCGCTCCCAATGAGGACAAACTCACGGACGACGGCCCCGCGCCGGTCATGCCGGACAAGGATGGCCGTTACCCCATTCCCGAGCCAGGCAAGAAGGTTGACCGGGAGTATTGACCACCCGGCCCAGCCCGAATCCCGCGCCGCGGCAACAGATATCAGCACCTCCGGGGAACCGGAGGTGCTGTTTTGTTGTTATATCCGGTGAAGTTGAAAATATTTTTTCCGGAGATGAAAAATCATCATCCGGCAACTGCGTAATAAGCGTTCACCTGACCAAAGGTTAGGACGACAATGCAGAGAGGCGAACAGCGGCAGGTGCCGCGGTCCCTTTTGCCTCTCAATGCCGCCCCCCAGCCAGACAAGGCACATCCGTGCCCGGATGGCGTCAGGTTCACCCGGAAATCAGCACCACTGCGTACCACCACATGAAAACACCGAAACTCCGCCGTCTCGCGCCCGCCGTTCTCTGGCTCGCGCTCACTCCCTGCAACGCGCCCGCCCAGGCCGAGCCTCCACCTGCCACTCCGGCCCCGCGCAAAGTGCCGCTGCCTTCGGTTTTGCCGCCGGCAGCAACCCCGGCACCCACTCCCGTCGCTCCGCCGCCGGTCCCCGCCACTCCTCCACGCTTTACCGCCAGCAACACCCAACTGCTCCCTGACACGGTCCTCGAAATTGATTTTCCCAAGCCGGTCGTTTCCGCCGACAAGGTCAACACTGGGCACGATCTGATAAAGACGGATCCCGCCATTGCCGGAAAGGGAATCTGGACATCGCGCACCACTGCGCGATTCACTTTCACCGATCCCCCGCCGCTGGGCACCAAGGTGACTTTTTCTCTCTTTGCCGGCCACCGGTATGAAGACGGCACAGAAATTCCCGCCGTCGAACTGGGCAATCGCGCGACGCCGCCGTTCCAGATGCTGCGTTCCCCGCGGGCCGGCGGCACCGAGCGCGAACCGGCCACAGTGCTCGTCTTCAACGACGCGGTGAGCGCCGAACAGGCCGGGCCGTTT
>JANNVM010000224.1:0-2231 GCA_031414455.1 Verrucomicrobiota bacterium | reverse complement strand
ACGCGCCCATCGTCCCGCGCGATGATCCAAATGCCGTTGCCATAAACGATGCCTACCGGGGACCAGTAATCGGTGGGTGAGTAATAGCTGTTGTTGCCTCCAACGGCGACATCAGTGTAGAAAACTGACCCGCCTTTAACGCCTACAAACCGGTTGTTTTGGCATGTGAAAGCAACGCCGCCGTTCATTCGGTCGTAGAAATTGCCAGCGCTTTTTGACCATGTGACCCCATTTGAGGACCGAAGCACAGAAGCTTGGTTCGCTCCGATCCCCTCATCCGTGATGATGATATAATCACCCGGCTTGCCGACCGGCGGTGATAGAGTGCCATTAACCTGGTACGGGCCGCACCGTCCAAACCGCCTGCCCCTGCGCCTCCCTGGCCAAAAGAATCACCGCCGCAGCGGCTCCGATCCGAATGCACGTTGTCAGGTTCATGGCGCTCATTTGGGTTACAGGGAGGCATACAGGAGCCGAGCGCCGGACTGGCACAAGGAATCTTTTAACCATCGAAAACCGGATGCACGTTACCCGGTGGCGCATTCAGCGGGCGCGTCATTTTGAAAATAGGAAACCGGACGATCCCAGCATCGGCTCATTTCCGGCAAAGGTCCTGGTGTACCACCATCCCGGAGGACGATCATCCATTTGCTGCTGATACACCCCGCAGCCCGCGCCCCATCATCCCCGGGCAATCGGAGACTTTGTTGGAACTGTTCTTACTTCGGTTCTTACTTCGGTTCTTACTTTCGGACTTTTGAGCCCGTTTTCCCGAAGTGGAGGCGGAGGCGGGAATCGAACCCGCGAATGGAAGTTTTGCAGACTTCTGCCTTACCACTTGGCTACTCCGCCGTTTTGCAAGGGGCGGAGAGTAGGGCCCGGGGCCGGGCTGTCAACGGGCGAGCGGGGGGGATTTGCAGCCACCGGGCGCGAGGGGCCGTCACTTCACCGGCAGCACGGTGTCTTTGCCGGGGAACTGTGCCGGCACCGGAATTGTTACCTTGCCGGTCGCGGCCCATTCGGTGCCGCGCTGCACCACCGTGTAGAAGCCGGCGCACTTCATGGAATAGTCGGCGTGGCCCATGGGCGTGTGAAAAACGCGGCCTTTGCCGTAATCCAGGACCATGATCATCGGCTCCGGACGGTTCGTGACCTGACTGGTGGCGGTGGCGAGCACTTTCATGTTCTCCGCAGGGCCGCGCAGTTTGTCGTAGAGTTCATCTTTGCAGTGCTTCCATGAATCGGGCAGGCCTTTGGTAATCGGATGCTCTTTGCCCTCACCGAAAAGTTCGACATTCCATTCGAACTGAGCGCCATGATTGCCGCCGGCACCGGGCGTGGTGTCGCGGACGAGCGCGCCGTCCTTCACATACACATACGGCCCGCTCTTCTCATTGCGTCCGCCCCAGCCTCCGAGTCCGATCATCTTGTTGTATTGCGGCCAGTCACCGAAACTGTTGTTCGCGGCATGGATACAGACGAATCCACCGCCGCCGGCGACGTACTCATCAAAAGCCAGCTTCACCTCCATCGGCCATGCGGCACCGTTGTAGTTGCTGACCACCACTTTGTATTTGGAGAACTGCGGACGCCACTTCATCCAATCGCCGGCGGGGGCTTTGTCGGATGGCGCGGTGGAAATCTCCACGGTGAAGCGCCCGCTCTTCTCGAGCGCGTCCTTGAGAATGGGGGTGGTGCTCTGCCAGTTGTGATTGTTCTGCCCGTCAATGACAAGCACCGGGAGTTTCAGTTCGTCCGCGGCCGGAGCGCTAGAGGCAAACAGACAGGTGAGGAGGAAAATGAGAGATTTCATGAGCGCCATGGTGTGCGCCGCGGGGCGGAGTGGCAAGCAACTTCCTGCGGGTAACTTCCTTCCGGCGCGCGGATGCCATCGGGCTCAATCGAGGTAGAGGAACTCATTCAGAGTGAGCACAGCCCGGCAGAACTCCGTGACGGAGCCGTCTGTCAGGAGTTTAAGCGCAGCGGTGCGTGCCGTCTCCAGCGGGACCAATCGCCCGGCAGCAATCAGCCGGTCAACAAAACGCACCTGCCCCGGCAACCCTTCCCGGGCTGCGCGGCGTTTGGGCCCGGACAGCAGGCAAATCTCCACGGTTTCTGCGCTTTACCGGGAGTGACTTGTGTGGAACTGTGGCGCATTCCCCCCTCCTCCCGAATGACGCTGGCCGCGCACTTCATGTCCACCCCCGATTCCACAGGCCCATGGGCAGCAT
>JANNVM010000223.1:0-2633 GCA_031414455.1 Verrucomicrobiota bacterium | reverse complement strand
TGACGGCCTCCAGTCGCACGCGCGGATGCGGATCGTTCACTGCGTTCGCCAGGAGCTTGATGAAATACTCCTCCTCGTCCGGAGCCTCACTGTGATCTTCAACTGATGTATTCAGTGACCACAGGCGCACGGCGAACGCCCGCAGCCGTGGGTCTTCGTGGTTCAGGCACCGGCGCAGCAGTGCTTCACTCAACGATCCCCTGCCAATCTGAACGCTGAGGATTTCGTAGAGCAGCGCCGCCGTTGTGTCGGGTTGCAGTGCGGCCTCGGATGTCAGTTGCGCCGAGTCTTCGCGTGAGGCCAACAGCCGCCGTGCCTGATCGCGCACCCAGCGCTCCGGTGAGCGCAATTGGTCCACCAACTGCGCGGTGTCCATCTTCTCCAGCTTCGGTCGCTTGCTGAGTTCGCGGCCTTTCGCACTCACGCGCCAGATGCGTCCGTGAATTTTGTCGCGGTTGGGGTCGCGATAGCTGGCCTGATAGTGGCCGATGACCGGATTGTACCAGTCGCAAATGTAGAGCGCACCGTCCGGACCGGTCTGCACGCCGAGCGGGCGGAAGGCGTTGCTCGAAGATGTCAGGAGCGGGCCGAGGTCTTCGGTTTTGAAGCCGCTGCCGTCTTCCACGAGTTTGTAGAGCAGCAACTGATTCGCGAAATACACCGGCTTGCAGAGCACGCCCTGCAAGTCCGGCGGCAGGTGCGTGCTGTCGATGTATTCCAGGCACATGCCCTTCACCGGCGAGACCGCGAGCGCGCCGATATTATAATACGGTGGCGGGTTCGGCCAGGTGCCGAGCCCGGGCGTCGTATAGAAGCCAGGGTTGTTATCCGCCGCGCAGTGAAAGACCTGGCCCCAGTCATCAAACGTCACGCCCCAGCAGTTCGCGCCCGCGGCGGCGTTGCCGAAAAATCCCTGGAGCTTCCATGTCCGCGGATCGAACCGCCAGATGCCCGCGCGATCAAATTGCACGATCCCGTGCGGTGTCTCAATCCGTGAAAAAATGTGCAATCCCTGACTGAACCACAGGCAGCCATCCGGCCCCCAGCGCAGCGAGTTGATCATCTGATGCGAATCGCCGGTACCGAAGCCGGAGAGGATGACCGTTCGCTCATCCGCTTTGCCGTCGTAGTTGGTGTCCTTGAAAAAAGCGAGTTGCGTACTCTCGCAAATGAAAACACCACCCTCACCGAACTCAATGCCCATCGGCATCGTCAGGTCGTCGGCGAACTTCTGAAACTTGTCCGCCTTGCCATCGCCGTTCGTATCTTCACATACCAGAATGTAATCACTATGCGGCTCTCCGGGAGTGAGTTGCGGATAGTTAGGTGAACAGGCGGCCCACAGACGTCCGCGTTCATCCCAGCGCATGGAAAGCGGTTTCACCAGCCCATCGGCCTCACTGGCGAAGAGGTTCACGTCAAAGCCGTCGCGGACTTTGAACGTCTTTTGTTCCTCCCCGGGCGGCAGAGCCGGAGCCTTCGGGGTCGCCGGCTTCTCCGGAGGCGGCGGCAGGGCTTTTCCCAAAGCCATGGCGTGAATCCGTTCATCCGCCTCGCGCAGCAGCGGCTTGTATTGCTCAAGCTCCTTCGCCATCGGCGGATGGTCGCCGATGCCTTTGCCGAACGGCTGCTCCGTGCGGTCACTGTAGGCGAAGGCCCAGTTCATTGTCTTCCAGCAGTCGTGCCAGAGACGGTTTTTGGTAACTATCAACGCTTTCAGTTTCGGATTGAGACTATTCGTCCGGGCTGGCGCGTCGCCGAGCAATTGCTGCTTCAAGTCTAACATCAGCCACTTCAATCCCGCGTCATCCGGATGAACTCCGGCGGCGTTGTCACGCTCAGGACGACCCTTCGACAAGTCGTTGAACGTAACACGTGCATAGCCTTCCAAGTCCACAAACACTGCCCCGCGCGCCGCGGTCAACCTCTTAAGAATCGACGCGTGCCCGGCGATCCGTGAATTTCGCGCTGTTAAGTCCGGGGCTCCTGGATTGAAGGGTTTTCGAAACGGCAATGGTCCCACTACCACCAATCGCGGGGTTACAGCTTTGAATTCATCAAGCAACTTTCCGCTGGCTTGTTCGAATGCGGCGTCATCGCGTGAATCGTCGAGCGCCTCCATCTGGCCAAACCAAAGGAAAATGCATGATGCCCCCACGGCGTCGAATTGCTCCTTCCACGAGCCGAAGTTCTGATCGCGCCACTGCTCATACACCGTATCGCCCTCCCATGCCAGATTGCGGAAGCGCGGTTTCTGTTCGCCTGCCGCGACGGCCATATAGTATTCGAACCACCCGTCATCCAGCAGTCTGACCATGTTAGTCCCGCCGGTGAAGGCGATCACCTCCCCCGGGCGGATCTCGAATTTCCCGTCCTTAAACGGTTCGCGCGGCGGGGCCGGTTGCGGATCAGCGAAGCGCGCCTGGACCGGTCCCGCGGCGGCCTGCTTTCCGAGTTCCTCAATAACGATGTCCTTGTACCACACCTGCGACTTGGCATCCCCGTGGATTTGCACGGCGATGATGCCGGTTAGGGCGATGTCCTTCTCCGTTTCCGTGAAGTCCACTGTCTGCACGCCGTTGAGCCAGATCTGGATGTGCGCGCCCTCGGCGCGGATACGATAGCTGTTCCAT
>JANNVM010000222.1:0-3605 GCA_031414455.1 Verrucomicrobiota bacterium | reverse complement strand
GGGCCGCTCACATATCAATGGCGGCGGGAGAATGTTAATCTGGCGGACAACACGCAGATCAGCGGCGCGACGTCGCCCGTGCTGACCATCACCGGTGTCGAACCTCGCCACGCGGGCGCTTATACCGTGGTTGTCAGCAATCCGTATGGAACCGTCACCAGCGGCATGGCCTTGCTCAGCGTCGGATTCGAAGCCGACACAGTGCCCGGTCCTTACGGCGATAATCTCATCACCGCGGGCGACCAGGAGTTCATCGGGACGGTACTGACCGGGATGACCGAACCCGGAGCCACGCTGGCGTTTTCCCAGATCGATTCAGCTCCGCGCTCCGGCCTGGGTGATGGGGTGATTTCCCTGATCGACTGGGTCCAGGCGGGGCGTTACGCCGCCGCTCTCGACCCTCCTACGCCCGCCGGAGGCCCCGCCAGCGCAATCTCTGCGACAGGGGGGAGCACTCCACCCCAAATGGATCCGCTGACCACGCTCCGGGTCGTGGGCAACCCGCTGCAGCGCGGTCAGGACACGGAGGTGATCATCGAACTGGTCAGTCAGGGGGACGTCAATGCCGTGGCCTTTACGCTGAACTTCGATCCTTCAGTGCTCACTTACCGCAGTCTGGAATGGATCGACGGCGCAGCCATACCGTCCCGCATCGTCAACTCCACCGAAGTCACCCACGGCCAACTGGCCGTGGTGGCCGGTGCGCCCGCCGGCACCGCATTTCCCGCGGGCTCGCGCCAGTTGCTGCGATTGTCTTTCGCCGTCGCCGCCTCCAGTGCCGCCACCGAAACCGTGGTCGGTTTCGCTGAGCGGCCGGTATCCGGCGAGGTGGCCAGTGCCTCCGCCACGGAACTGTCCGCGGAGTTTGAAAGTGCCGTCCTGACGATAATCGCGGACACCCCGCCGGAATTCCAATCCATGGAATTCACGGCCAACGGTGAGGTCGAACTCACGTTAACGGGCAGCCTTCCTCCGGGTTATGCCGTCGAGGCATCGGCTGACATGATCGAGTGGACACCGCTGCCGCTGGTCACTGGCGGGAGCGGCGCAACTGTAACGGTCATCGATGCGGGCGCGCCCGGAGCCCGCCGCCGCTTCTATCGTGTCGGACTCACTGGCGATTGATCCCAATCGGCGGCGGAAATCAGGGGGCAGATCTTCCGTTTTGGCGGGCTGTGAAGCGGCAACGTAATTGATTAGCGCCTTGCGCCCAACGGGTTGTGTCGGGCTTTCAGCCCTCAAAATGAACGGGTTGCGAAAACCCGGGGCGTTGCCCTGAGCCTTATACACAAGTCACATACCCCGCCAGGGGTCACAGCCATTAGCGAGGCGTCGGAGCGAGGAACGAGCGCAGACGCCTCGAATGCCCCCCGGAAATCCCCCGCATCCCGGAGGGATGCCAGCACTCCGAGCCGCGGAATGCTGCGATCCCTCCGGGATCGGTTCCCTTTATTGCGCCGACGAGGCGTCTGCCGACGCCTCGCTAATTGCTTTGATCCCTCCGGGATCAGGGGAGCTGGACTTGTGTATAAGGCTCAGGGCGTTGCCCGGGGCTGGCATCTCTCGCGCCTTTGGCGCTTTCTGAGGGCTGAAAGCCCTGGACAAGCCAGCCAGGGGCAACGCCACGGGTACGTGTAAGACAATGATTTTGAGCACTGTAGGTGCGAGACAACTGCCCGGACGATGAGGGCCGATACCGCTAATCAATTACGCGGCAACGACCACCAAAGGAATGCCATGGAATACGGGTTGAAGGAATCCGCTGATACCCCTCGCGGGGCAGGGCATGAAAGATGCGGGATCCTCGCATCCTCATTCAAAAAGACACAAAAAGGCTTTTCCAATAATTGGTCTGGCCTGTCATTCTGAAGGGCGCTGTGCCGGTGAGGCCGGCACTGCGTCAAAACGTCAGAATCTCGACCGGATGAAACGCCGCAAACGCCTCCATCATGCGCCAAAAAACCTCCCGCTCCGCATCCTGAAAAACCCGCCTCCGATCCACAAACCGGGAAACCACATGATACCCCGGCCTCATTACCTCAGTTCGGAACTGCTGAAAACACGGGGCTTGGCCATGGGATGAGCGGGTGAGGTGAGAGGTTATCGGAGCGAGGCAATATTTGGCGGCAGAAACACGCCGAATGATCCACGGATTCGCTTCAGTGTTAACGACTTTTCAAATAATTGGTGGCCTGTTGTTTCCGAAGGTACCCGAAAACCTACTCCTCTGAAAAACAGAAAAGGCGCAGGAATCATCCTGCGCCTTTTCTCGAATTAATGTGTCTCCGCCTGCAGTTTAGGCTTTCTTATTGAACCGGCGAACCATTGCCATTCCAGCCAAAGACAGCCCAAGCAGCGCGACCGTGGCACCGCCGTCGGGAACGTTGCCTTGGGGGAGGTCTCTCTTGTTGACTAGCAAATAGCCGGACAAACCATTCCGGTTTCCAGTCAAATTCGGTATGGTAATTGCTCCCGAGAGATTTCCAATGTAGAATACTACAGAGTCTTGCCCAAATTTGGCAAGAATCCAATCGTAAACAAAGGCACCCAAATTGATATTGACATTGCTGGTAACGGTTTGAGTGCCGGTGGCTAGCGGAAGAGGGGCGGAACCGGCAGTCACACCAACGGGATCCCAAAGTGTGTAAACTTCATTTCCACCATCGGCAGGGTTGCCACCTAAATTTACACCCGCACCGGAATAAGCCACAGCACCGGAGCTTCCCGTGTTTAATGCGGCGACCAGGAACCTCACCATCTCGGTTTCGTTCGCAGGATTAGCCGGCGTGCCAGGTATGATCCTGCCCAGCACTTGATTGGTGTTAATAGTGACGGCGGATGCGTTGCTTGCCAACGCCCCTAGACAGAGGACGGCAAGCCACGTTTTAATTCGATTTAGTTTCATAAGGTATAATTGGTATGGTTGAGTTGAGTTTAGATGCCCTGGTGAGGATCGAAAAAGCACCGGTCGTGCCATTCGCCAGAATATATTCGATGAGGGAGACATGACATTGCAATTGAACACATTGTGACCCAAATTTTCTCTTTAGAAATGCCATACCTTTGGAAAACACGAAGAAAGTGTAAACTTTCCCGACACAAAATAGGTGATTTGCACTGAAACGGCCGCGGAAAAGCATAGCACTGACGGATTAATCAGGCAGGTTGCACCGAAACCGCCGCGACGCTGACGGTCTAATCACGCAGTCTGCATGAAAGCCGCCGCGGCAGATTAAAACGCTGACGGTTGTTTCTGGTTCTTGGCGTACGGCACCCGCCGGCCCCCGGAACAGGCTACGTCATCCGGGAGCGCCCCCGGACGGAATGATGGAACCACGTTGTGGTTCTGTGGATTGCGGACGAAACCCTGAGTAGCCGCTCCTCCCCTCGCGCCAACCCTGGGCTACGGGGATGGAATCCCGTTGGAATTCGGCAGAAGTCTCATCTTGAACGGGAGATGGAATTAAAGCCTGTACGGGCCGCGTTCCGCACCGCACTATTCCGGGAATCAGACAGGGGTTCACCTGATGAACCAGAAAATAAAACCGGGCATAGAGGATTGACCTCTGTGCCCGGCGCTTTGATCAAAGAAACGATCTTTTCCT
>JANNVM010000221.1:0-9514 GCA_031414455.1 Verrucomicrobiota bacterium | reverse complement strand
GCAATGCTTCCGACTGGATCGAACTCCACAACTTCGGGACCGCTCCCGTCAACCTCAGCGGCTGGTATCTGACAGACCGTGCCGACAACCTCACCAAGAGGAGATTTCCGGGCGCAGTGCTGCCGGCCGGCGGCTAAATGGTTGTGTATGCTTCGAACCAAAGCCTCGGCGACTACGTCGATGCCGGCGGCAGGCTGCACACCAACTTCTCCCTCTCCGCCAGCGGCGAGTATCTCGGGCTGATCAAACCCGACGGCGTGACGGTGGAGCATGCCTTCGCCCCGGCCTTCCCTCCGCAGGTGCGCGGGATCTCTTACGGAGTCGCCGCGAGCCAGGCGGTCGTCGGCTTCTTCAACACGCCGACTCCGGGGGCCGCCAACCCTGCCACTCCCTCCGCGGCCGGACCGCTCATCAGCGGCGTCACTGACAGCCCGCAGCCGCTCCCGGGGAACGGGGACGACCTCGTGGTCCGCGCCCGGGTCACTGCTTTCGCGAGTCCGGTCGCTTCGGTCACGCTGCGCTACCGGGTCATGTTTGGTGCCGAGCAATCGGTGCCCATGACCGCCATCGCAGGTGGAGAATACAGCGCCACCATTCCGCACACCGCATCGGCACCCGGCCAGATGGTGCGCTGGTATATCACCGCGCAGGACAGTTCCGGCCAGTCGCGCCGCGAACCGCCCTATCTTGATCCAGCCAATTCGCCGCAGTATTTTGGCACCGTCATCGACAACCCCGCAGCCGCCTCGCCGATGCCGGCGCTCCACTGGTTCCTCGCCACGCCAGGTGCCGCCGGCACGCTGACCGGCACGCGCTGCTCGGTCTATTTCGCCGGCGAGTTCTACGACAACGTGTTCGTGCGCCTCCGCGGTGCGAGTTCGGTCAACTGGGCGAAGAAGGCGCATAAGCTCGAATTCAACACCGGCCATCACTTCCGCTACGCCGTCGGCGCTCCCCGCGTAGAGGAAATCAATCTCAACACCACCCAGCAGGACAAATCCTACGTCCGCGAGTCCCTCACATACGAAACGTATCGCGCGGTGGGTGTGCCCGCGAGCGATGCCCTGCTGGTGCATGTTGAACAGAACGGTCAGTTCTTCAGCGTCGCGCCACTCGTTCAGCAGGTGGACTCGGATTTCTTCACCGCCCGCGGCCTCGATCCGGAAGGCGCGCTCTACAAGATGAACAACGGCATCACCTCCACGGCCAACACCGAAAAGCGGACCCGCCTCAATGAAGGAAACGCCGACCTGGAGGCGCTGATCGCCGGACTCGCAATCGCCAATCCGAATCGCAACGTCTGGCTGTTCGACAACGTGGACCTGCCGTCGGCCATCAACTATTTCACCTGCGCCATCGTCACCCAGGACTTCGACCGGTTCACGAAGAACTACTACATCTACCGCGACACCAACGGCAGCGGCGAGTGGACGCAGCTTCCGTGGGACAAGGATCTGACGTTCGGTGAGCGTTTCGTGTCCGACGACATCTCCGGCGACGGCTTTCTGGACGAAGCGCCGGACGCCCCCGACAGCAACGCTCATCCCTTCTGGTGCGCCACCGGGCACGCCCGCCATGGCGTCAACAACATGGTGGATGCCGTCATCGCCCATCCCGCAGCCCGCGAAATGTATCTGCGGCGGCTGCGCACGCTCATGGACGAACTCCTCCAGCCCCCGGGGACGCCAACTGCCCAACTGAAATTCGAGGCGCGGCTCGACCAGATGTTTCCGCAACTCCAGATCGATGCCGCGAAGGATCTCGCGAAGTGGGGATCGGCCATCATCCCGGAGCAGCCAGCCGTGCAAAACCTGGCCACCGCGATGAACCTGATCAAAACAAAATACCTGGCCGAGCGGCGCATCTTCCTCTACGAGCGCCACGGCATGGGCAGCAGCGGCGACGGGAATCCGGCGACGCTGGTTTCAGGAACAACCGGCGCGACCAGCGCCCGCTACATGGTGCCCGCCGACAATCTGCTCGGCTTGAACTGGACCGCCAAAACCTTCGACGATGCCGCATGGTCATCGGGCGCGACCGGGCTCGGCTTTGAAGTGGTCCCGTCCACCCACACGCCGCTCATCGCGACGCGGGTCCGGCCATCCGAGACTCACCCCAGTGCGACCTCTATCTTCCTGCGCATCCGCTTCCCTGTCGCCAGCCTCGCCACGCTTGATGCGCTGGAACTGCGGATGAAATACGACGACGGCTTCGTCGCCTACCTGAATGGCACCGAAATCGCCCGGAGAAACGTCGCCGGCGCGCCGGGGACCGCTGTCAGTTTTTCCTCCGCAGCGACAAGCCGCCCGGACGCTCAGGCTATCGTGTTCGAAATCATTGACGTGAGGGCGTTCTCCAGTGCCCTCGTGCAGGGCGAGAATGTGCTGGCGATCCATGCAGTGAACTCATCGGCCACGAACTCCGACATGCTCATCCTGCCGGAACTGGCCGAGCTGCCAAAGCCGGCTCAGGCGGGCTCGGTCGGAATCCCCCGCGCCCAGACGCCCGGCCTGCTGCTGACGATTGGCACGGTTGAATTCAACCCCGCCTCCGGCAACCAGGGCCAGGAGTTTGTCCAGATCCTCAACCCCAACCCTGACGCCGTCGATGTCTCAGGCTGGACGGTCGAGGGCGCGATCGAGCACACGTTCAAGCCCGGCACCGTGATCCCTTCGAACGCGCGCAACGTGCCGCTCTATCTATCGCCGCACGTCAATGCCTTTCGGGCCCGCACTTCGGCACCGACCGGCAACAGCGGGGTCTTCGTCCAGGGGAATTACCGGGGCCAGTTGTCAGCGCGCGGAGAGACCATCACCATCCGCGACAGAGCAGGCAGCATCGCGGCCACCACGACCTACTCCGGCGCGCCCGGCGATGCCCAGCGGTTCCTGCGCATCACCGAGCTTCATTATCATGCCGCTGACGCCTCCGCCGCCGAGACCGGCGCCGGATTCGCCGACTCCGACGACTTTGAATTTGTGGAAATAAAGAACACCGGCCCGTCCGTGATCAACCTCGGCGGCGTGCGTTTTGAAGATGGCATCGAGTTCGTGATTCCCGCCGGCACCATGCTCGCCGCCGGCGAACTCGCCGTCATCGTCAGCAATACGAACGCATTCGCCGCGCGCTACGGGGCCGGCCCCAGAGTCCTTGGTCAATACACCGGCCGCCTCAACAACGACGGCGAAACGATACAACTCCAGGATGCCGCCGGCGAAAACATCCTCAAATTCACCTGGAACGATCGCTGGTATCCCGCCACCGACGGCGGCGGTTACGCGATGGTCATCCTCGACGAGAACGCCGACTGCGCCGCTGGGATTTCGCCGCCGGCTGGGGCATCGGCGAACCCCTGCACGGCAGCCCCGGCGCACAGAACAGCCCGGTCATCCGGCAACAGTTCGCAGGATGGCTCAACCATCACTTCAGCGAGGCCGAGATTCTCGAACCGCTCGTGTCAGGCTCTGCGGCCGACCCTAACGGCGACGGGTTTACCAACTTCCACCACTACGCCTTCGGCTCCAACCCCAGGTCCGCGGCCAGTCCGGCGGGGGAGCCGCTCGTCGCCATCAGAGGGGGATTCCTCGAAATCAGCTGCCAGCAGCGCGCGGCAGCGCTCGACCTCGAATTCATCCCCGAATCCTCCGCCAATCTCAACACGTGGACGCCCGTCGAAGCGCCCATCGTCCACACTTCCGCCGCCGACCCCGACTCGATCGTCACCGTGACCCGCCGCGACTCGCGAGCCATCGGTGCCGCCCCGGGAGAATCCCGGCGCTTCCTTCGCGTTCGCGCTGTTCAGAAACCGTGAATCAATTCATCCCGAACCCATGCCTCCGTCCTCACTTCTTTCCGAATCACCGCATCAGCAGGATATTGTCCGGACGCTGATTCGTTACATTAAATCCGACCACCTCGCGGCGGGCGACCGGCTGCCGCCAATCCGCGCTCTGGCTGAGCGCTTCGAGGTGACCGGGAGCGTGGTGCGCGACGCGCTGATCCAGCTCCAGACGATGGGCATGATCAGGATCCTCCCGCGCAGCGGCGCCTTCGTGCAGTCGGTCAGTTTCGCCTCCCTCGTCGGTGCCCTGACCGACACGATGGACAACGCGCTGATGCAGGCGGACCCCAGCCTTTTCCACCTGCTGGATGCCCGGCAGTTGATCGAGGTCGAGTGTGCCACGGCGGCGGCGCGCCGGCGGCGCCTTGAGGACTTGCTGCCGATCCGCGAGGCGCTGGCCGCGACACTCGCCGCGGCGGAACCGCTGGACGAGAACTCGTCGCTTGAGGCCCGCACGGTGCATTACAATGCCGACATGCGCTTCCACCTCGCTATCGCCGAACTCGCGGGCAACCCCGTGCTCACCACCATGCTGCGCTCGCTGCTTGGCCTGCTCAAGCCGCACCTCGTGCAGATCCCGTGGAGCCCCCGGCGCAAGGAACTCACCGTGAACGCTCACCTCGAACTCTTCGAGGCACTGCACTCCGGCGATGTCGAAAAAGTGGGACAGCGCATGAAGGAACACACCGGGATGGCGCGTGACTCACTGCTCAAGAACATGTGGTCGTCTCCCATCGCCACTCCCTGATTTCCCTGACACCACCACGATCCCGTGCCCGTGAACCCAGGCCAGCCATTACTTCGCGCGATCTGCTTTTTGAGCACGATGCTTTTCTGCAGCGTGGCCCGGGGAGCGGATGAAGGCGGGGAAGGGAACGCGTTTTTTGAGATGGAGGTGGTCCCTGTTTTGGAGAAGCGCTGCTTCAGTTGCCACAGCCATGAGTCCGGCAAAGCGAAGGGCGGCCTCGTGCTGGACTCGCGCAGCGGCTGGGAAACAGGCGGCAAGTCCGGCGCTGCCATCGTTCCCGGCAATCCCGGCGCGAGCCTGCTCATCAAGGCCATCCACTATCAGGATGAAGACTTTCAGATGCCACCGAAGGAGAGGCTGCCGGACGACGAGATTGCGCTGCTGGAGAAATGGATCGCCATGGGAGCGCCGGACCCCCGGCAAGCGAAGGCGACAACGCCCGATTCCAAAAAACTCTGGGCGCTCCAGCCGATCACGGAACCAGTGGTCCCGGCCGTCAAAACTGCTAACTGGGCGCGCGGAGAAATCGACACGTTCCTGCTCGCCCGCCTTGAGCAGGCCGGCCTCACCCCGGCACCGGACGCCGACCCTCACACGCTGCTGCGCCGGGTGACAATCGACATGACCGGGCTGCCTCCGACGCCGGAAGAGATCGCGGCGTTCCTCAATGACACTTCGGCCGGCGCCTGGCAGCGCGTGGTGGACCGCCTGCTGGGCTCGGCAGCATTCGGGGACCACTGGGCCCGGCACTGGTTCGACCTTTCCTGCTACGCCGACCTTGCCGATATCCAGGGTGATGTCCTGATCCGCGATGCGTGGCGCTACCGGGACTACGTTATCGCAGCCCTCAATGCCGACAAGCCGCTGGACCGCTTCATCCACGAGCAGATCGCCGGCGACCTGCTGCCCTCACAAAATGCCGCGGAGCGCCGTGAACTCATCATCGCCACCGGATACCTTGCCATTGGCCCGTGGACGCTGCAGAATTATATCAAGGGACAGCTCGACGCCGATGTCGTGGACCATCAGATCGACCGGATCGGGCGCACGTTTCTGGGGCAGACGATTTCATGCGCGCGCTGTCATGATCACAAATTCGACCCCGTCCCCACCGCCGACTATTACGCGCTTGCGGGAATCTTCCACAGCACCCGCACCACCAGTTACGACGGCCCCGGCGTGTGGAGTGCCATCACTCACGTCCCGCTCCCGCAGATGGAACTCGCCCCCGGAGAACTGGCGCAGCGCCGGAAGTCGCTCGAAGACCTCGGAGCCCGGCGGCAGATCCTCCAGGCCGAATTGACCTCGCTGATTCACACGATCCCGGGCGCCACGAGCGCTAACGTTCTCAGGATGCAGCAGGGAATCGCCGCGAATGAGAAGGGCCGGATCTACGAGGTGAGCGTCGAGTCCGCGCCGAGCGTATGGGTGAATGCGGAACAGCGCACCACCGCGGTGGACGGCCTGCAGATCGACATTCTGCGCGGCGACGGCAGCATCCTCGCAGGGCACCTGCACAAGCCCGGCCCGTGGTCGGGGACGAAGGACGCCCAGCAGTTGAAACCCGCGACCTTCAGCTACACCGGCGACGGCTCCGGCGATGTGCGTCTCCGCATCACCAGCGCCACTCCCGGCAGCGGTCGCTTCGGTGGTGCCGTGGACGACCTCGTCGTCAGCGCCGGCCCTGACCGCATCTTCGCTGACAACTTTGACAAGCTCGTGCCCGGAGCGACCACTGGCGAGCAGGCGGACACGAAATTCAAAGTCCTCGCCGGTGCCAGCGTGCCCGGCTGGGAGGGCGCCGGCATCAATCACTCGCATGTGGTCGATCTCGGCGGCGGCGACTACGCGGTCCAGTTCTTCGGCGGCGACGCCGGTTCGCTCGCCTCCGCCAAACCCGTCAGCGATGCAGAGAAACTTGCGCACACCCGGGCGCTGGAACTCCAGAAAGAAGTCGCAGCCCTCGATTCCAAAATCACCCAACTCAACGCGCTGAATGCCCCGGATCAGGCCCTCGCGGTGCGCGATGTTGATTCCCCCGCCGACGGTCCGATCTACAAACGCGGCAGCTTCCTGTCACCCGGGAGCATCGTCCCGCGCGGCTTCCTCAGCGCCGTCCCGGCCTCCGCGAGCCACGCCATCGCCCCGGGCACCAGCGGACGCCTGCAACTCGCGCAGTGGCTCACGGATCCCGCCAACCCGCTTACTTCACGCGTCCTCGCCAACCGCCTTTGGCACCACATTTTCGGCAAAGGGCTGGTGCGCTCCGTAGATTACTTCGGCGTGCACGGTGAACTGCCGAGCCACCCGGAACTGCTCGATTTCCTCGCGCTGCGCCTGCGCGTGGAAGACCAGTGGTCGCTGAAAAAATCGGTGCGCCGCATGGTGATGTCGCACGCCTATCAGATGGCATCGACGCCCGGCGCCGCGGCCACCGCCGCCGATCCTGACAATCGTCTGCTCTGGCAGATGCCGCGCCGGCGACTGAGCGCGGAGGCGATCCGCGACGCCATGCTAGCCGCCAGCGGTCAGCTCGACCCGGGCCGCGGCGGACCGAACCTCGGCCTTGAACTCCCTGGCAACATTGCCGGTGCCGGCGGCAACGTGAACCCTGCCACCTGGGGCGGCAGGATCCCGGAGACCGTCTCCAACCGGCGCACGATCTACTTCCCGATGAAGCGCGAGCGCCCCCAGGGGGATCTCGAAATCCTTAGCACCTTCGATTTCCCCCACCCCAACGAGATCACCGGCGCCCGCCCGGAAACCACCGTCGCCACTCAGGCGCTGTTTCTCATGAACGCCCCTTTTGTGAAAGCCCGGGCTCAGCGGCTGGCTGAGCGCCTCGCGAAGGAGGAATCCGGTGACGAACGCGCCCGCATCAATCGCCTTTACCTCCTGACTGTGAATCGTCCGGCCGATGCCGGCGCGACCGAATCCGCCATGGCGTTTCTCGACGCCTGCACCGCCGACCTCAGCTCCGGCGCCGACGCCCGCGAGGACGCCCGGGCGGAAGCATGGACGCAACTCTGCCACGCGATCCTCGGCTCCAACAACTTCCTCTTCCGTGAATAAAGGCGCCGGCACTATCCATCCGCCATGAAGCTTCCCATCCCATCTGCCAGCCATTCGCGCCGGAACTTCCTCCGCACTTCCGCCTGCGGGTTTGGTTCGCTCGCCCTCCACGCGCTCCTCCAGCAGCGGGGCATGGCAAAGCAGGCCGTTGCCAGCCATGCGGAATCACCACTCGCCACGAGGTCTCCCCACTTCCCGCCGCGGGCGCAGCGGGTCATCTTCCTCTTCATGAAGGGCGGTCCTTCCCACATGGATCTGTTCGACCACAAACCCCAACTGGTGAAGGGATCGGGCGGGGTGCTGCCCTACAAACTGCCCGGCATCGAGGCCACGGTCGGCCTCGAAAATACCCGGCTCCTCGGCCCGGTCTCCGGCTTCCAGCACCACGGCAAGTCCGGCCTCTTCATGTCCGACATGCTGCCCCTCACGGGCCGCCACGCGGACGATCTGTGCATCCTCCGCGGGATGCAGGCCGACAGCCCTAACCACCCGGTGGCGATCCGCCAGCTCCACACCGGCAACCTCTTCGACGTCGTGCCCTCGATGGGATCATGGCTCTCCTACGGCCTCGGCACCGAAAACCAGCAACTGCCCTCCTACGTCACGATCCTCCCCGGCGAGGGCGAGCGCAATTTCAGCAGCGCCTTTCTCCCGGCCATTCACCAGGGCACCGCCATCCAGGACGTGGGCTCAAAGCCCGACCAGGCACCCATCCGCAACCTCATTGACCACGGCATTCCCAAAGAAGTCCAGCGACGGCGGCTCGACCTCATCCAGGCGATGAACCACCGCCAGCTCGATCGGCTCAAGACGGACCAGCAGATGGAAGGTGTCATCGAGTCGTTCGAACTCGCCTTCCGCATGCAGACCGAAACCCCGCGCCTGGTGGACCTCGCCAGCGAGTCGAAGGCCACCCTCGACCTCTATGGCATCGGTCAGGCGCCGACCGATCAATTCGGCCGCCAGTGCCTCCTCGCGCGGCGCCTCGCGGAGGCCGGCGTGCGCTTCGTGCAGGTCACCCTCGACGGCTGGGACCACCACAGCGGAATCGCAGGCGGCCTCAAAAACCTCTGCGCGCAATGCGACAAGCCGGTCGCCGGCCTGCTCAGCGACCTCAAATCACGCGGACTCCTCGAGGACACGCTCGTCCTGTGGGGCGGCGAGTTCGGCCGCACTCCGCACGCCCAGAACGGCGACGGCCGCGAGCACAACCAGCACGGCTTCACGATGTGGATGGCCGGCGGCGGCGTCAAAGGTGGCATCACCCACGGAGCCACCGATGATTTCGGATACCACGCCGTCGCGGGCAAAGTTCACCTCAACGACCTCCACGCCACCATGCTCCACCTGCTCGGCCTCGACCACGAACGCCTCACCTTCGAACACCACGGCCGCCCGTTCCGCCTCACCGACGTCGCCGGAAAAGTCGTCAGGGAAATCATCGCCTAACTTTTTTCCCGCCACGCAACACCCTCCACCCACTCCCATGCCACTGAATCCGCTTCGCCAGAAACTCAAATCAAACCAGGGCACCCTCGGCCTCTGGGCCACCATGGAATGCGCCAGCATCACCGAAATCGCAGTCGCCCTGAACATGGATTGGGTCGTGGTGGACATGGAGCACGGGCACCTGGACTATAAGGATGCGATGGATCACATCCGGGTGGTTCGCGAGACCGGGACGAGCATCATCATCCGCGTCTCCGACATCCGCGAAGACTGCGTGAAACGCGCGCTCGATATGGGGGCGCACGGCGTGATCCTGCCACTGCCGCGCTCCGCCGCGGATGTCGAGCGCGGGTTCCGCTTTGGCCGCTACGCGCCCCGGGGTGCCCGCGGCATCGGCGGTGAAC
>JANNVM010000220.1:0-14500 GCA_031414455.1 Verrucomicrobiota bacterium | reverse complement strand
TGACAAGTTCTTTTAATTTCATGGGGTGGGGAGCGGGTTGCGGCAATGTTTAACTGAAGGACGGGAAAGATTCAGGAAAGCTGCACTGGTTTGGCGTTTTTGAGGTTGCTCAGAATGCGTGAGGCCATGTTTTCGGCTCCTGCGAGAACCTCGGCGCTGCTCACGCCTTCGGGCAGTTTATCCTCCACCACCGGATCACCCTGAAGGCTTTCGAGGGCCTTCATCACGTCCGCTGCGGATTGATAGAGGAAGCGCTGCTGTTCCGGCTCCGGCAGGGCGAATACCGCCAGGTTAAATACCCATACGCCGTCATTGCGGAGGAGGAAGGGATCCTGCTTCAGGGTCATGCTGCCGGGAGCAGAGCCGGTTTGCCGGATGGCGAAGGGACCGCGGCCGCCGGGCGCCGATCCGAGATTTAACATTTCGCAGCGATTGTAGTCGTTGGTGAAGTCGGCATAGGTGACAGGATGATTGAGGGTTGAGGGACGCTTCAGGAATTGGCGGACGGAGCAGTGAAACCGGGGGGCGCCTGCCGGCGGGTTATTTCCAGCCCCCGCCGAGGGCGCGGTAGGCCTGAACCACGGCTTTCAGGCGATTGCTGCGGGCGTCGGCAAGGTCGAGTTCGGAGGTGAACAACTCCCGTTCAGCGTCGAGCACTTCCAGATAACTGGTCACTCCGCCCTGGTAGACCAGAGCCAGAGTGGAGACACTCTTCTGGGAGGCGACCAGCCGGGTTTGCTCCGCAATGATCTCGCCGGTTTTCTGATAGGCATTCAGGGAATCCGCGGCTTCCCGGAACGCCTGCTGGGCCGCCTTGTCGTAGGCGGCGAGCGCGACACCGGCCCGGGCCCGGGCAGCGTCCACCCGAGCCTTGCTGCGCCCGGCATCAAAAATCGGTCCAGTCAGTTGGGGGCCGATCGCGTAGGCCCCTGATTTCCCATCGAGCAAATTGTTGAAGCTGCTGCTGATCACGCCTCCGGAGCCGGTAAGGGACAAACTCGGAAAACGAAGGGCCTCGAAGACGCCGATCTCCGCGGTGGCGGCCTGAAAGTTTTGATTGGCGGCGGCGAGGTCCGGCCGACGCTCCATCAGAGATGATGGCAGACCGCCGGCGATGCGAAGCCCTGATTCAAGGCTGTTGAGACTGCCTCCGCGGGCGATGCCGCCGGGATACTCACCCAACAGAGCCCGGATCTCGTTCTCCTTTGCGGCGATGGCCTGCTCGGTGACCGGGATCAAAACCTGAGCCTGGGAGAGCAGGGCTTCGGACTGACCCACCTCCAGATCCGAACTGATGCCGCCCTTCCGGCGGGTGGAGACAAGGTCGAGCGAGGACTTGCGGCTCTCGGTGGTGCGGCGGGAAATGGCCAGCCGTTCATCGAGGTTCTTTAGCTCGATATAGGCGGTGGCGACCCCGGCAACGAGCAAAGTCTGCACCGCGTCACGCTGGTACTGGGACTCCAGAAGCCGCGCGCGGGCCGCCTGAGTGTTGCGGCGGATGCCGCCCCAGAGGTCGATCTCCCAGCTCAGCAGGCCTGTCAGGCTGTAGGATTCGGAGCTGCGACTGCTGCCCGGGGCCACCTGGCCCGCGTTCCTCGAAGCGTAGTTTGCCGAGGCGTCGGCAGCGCCGCTAAGCGTGGGGAACCACGCGGCCCTGGCGGCGGCGGCCTGGGCCTGGGCTTCTTCAATCCGATAGGTGGCCGCCACGAGGTCCGGATTGTTCTTCAGGGCCCGGGCAATGAGGTTGCTCAGCGTGGAATCGGTGAACACGCTGCGCCATGCCTTGTCCCCGAATGATTTGCCATGAGGTGCCTGGTCCCCGCGGATGGTCGGGGGAACCGGCGTTTGCGGCGAGCCCGGCTCAGGGCCGAGCACACAGGAATTCAATAACAAAACGCTGGGAAGGAGCAACAACAGGCGCATAGGGAGGTGACTTACGTCGAGGAAGGTTTTACGGGCAGGGTTGCCGGATCTCTGGCGTTAATGGTTGTGATCGGCAACGGCGGGCGCAGTATCGGGCACTGGTGCGGGCGCCGCCTTGTTTTTCTGCGACCGGTCGATGAAACGCTGGACGAAGACATAACACACCGGAATAAGGAACAGACCGATGATCGTGGAGATGGTCATCCCATAGACCACGCCGGTTCCCATGGTGCTGCGCGAGGCGGCGCCGGAGCCGGAGGCCAGCATCAGCGGCACGCGGCCGAGGATGAATGCGAAGGAGGTCATCAGGATCGGGCGGAGGCGGAGTTTCGCGCCCTCGATGGCGGCGTCGATGGTGGGCACGCCCTGGTCGCGTTTCATTTTGGCAAACTCGATGATGAGGATGGCGTTTTTCGCCGCGAGGCCGATGAGCATGACGAGGCCGACCTGGGCATAGACGTTCATGTCGAACTTGCGCACGAGCAGACCGATCATCGTGCCGAGAATGACCGTGGGCACGGAAAGCAGCACGGCGAAGGGCAGCGACCAGCTTTCATACTGGGCGGCGAGCAGCAGGAAGACAAAGAGGATGGCCATGCCGAAGATCACCCCGGCCTGGCCTTCGGATTTCTTTTCCTGAAGCGTCAGGCCGGACCATTCGTAGCCGGTCTCGGCGGGCATTTCCTTCATCACTTCCTCAATCGCCTTGATCGACTGGCCGGAACTGTATCCCGGCGCGGTGGCACCGATGATTTCGGCGGAATTGTAGAGGTTGAAACGGGTGACGAGGTTGGGGCCGGACATCCTGGTGACGGTGACCAGTGTGCTAAGCGGGATCATGTTGCCGTCGTTGCTGCGGACATAGAATTTCCCGATGTCATCCGGCTTGCTGGTGAACTCGGGCTCGGCCTGCAGGAAGACCTTGTAAACCTTGCCGAATTTCACGAAGTCGTTGACGTAGAGTCCGCTAAGATAGGTCTGGAGGGTGGCGAACACGCTGTCCACCGGCACGTTGAGCGTGCGGGCTTTTTCGCGGTCCAGTTCGATCTTCACCTGCGGCGTGGCGGGATTGAAGGTGGTGCTTAACCGGGCGATTTCCGGGCGCTTGGCGGCGGCAGCCTGCAATTGTTTCACGTAGCCGGCGAGATCGTCGATGGTGCCGCCCGAGCGGTCCTGAAGCTGCATGGTGAAGCCGGAGACGTTGCCGTATCCCGGAAGCGGCGGCGGACCGAAGGCGAACGCGCGGGCACCGGGGATGGCGGCGAATTTTTTCGTCCACTCAGCGGCGATGGCCTTGGAATGGAGGTGGGGCTCGTGGCGTTCCTCCCATGATTTGAGGCCCACGAACATGAGCGCGCAATTCGGAACGTTGAGTGAGTTGAGGATGTTCATGCCGGCGAGACCGACGGCGGATTGCACGCCATCGGTATTGCCAACGATTTCTTCGATCTGTTTGAGCACCTCGTCGGTCCGCTGAAGCGCGGCTCCTTCCGGCAGTTCAACAGCAACAAACAAATACCCCTTGTCCTCATCCGGAATGAATCCGCCAGGCACATGCTTGCCGATACGGTTGATGCCTATGATGACAAGCACCAGGATCCCCATGGAAAGCGTCGCCTTGCGGACAAGACCACCGACCACCCTGCCATAGCGCTGGATGATCCAGTCGAAAGCGGCGTTAAACTTCTTGAAGAACCAGGCGATCGGCCCCTTGCCGGGTGTTGGTGCGCGCAGCAGCATGGCTGAAAGCGCCGGGCTGAGCGTAAGCGCGTTGATCACGGAGAAAACCACCGCGATGGCAATGGTCAGCGCAAACTGGCTGTAAAGCTGGCCGGTCACCCCGCCCATGAAGGCCACGGGCACGAACACCGCGCACAGCACAAGGCCGATGGCAACCACCGGGCCGGTCACCTCCTTCATCGCGGCACGCGTCGCTTCCTTCGGCGACTTGCCGTGTTCGATGTGATGCTGCACGGCCTCGACGACGACGATGGCGTCATCCACCACGATACCGATGGCCAGCACCAGGCCGAACATGGTGAGCACGTTCACACTGAAGCCGAGCACCGGGAACATGATGAAGGCTCCCAACAGGGAAACCGGCACCGTCAGCATCGGAATGATGGTGGCGCGGAAACTCTGCAGGAAGATGTAAACAACAATCAGCACCAGGAGCACCGCTTCGAAAAGGGTATGCACGATCGCTTCAATCGAGGCCTTGATCGGCAGCGTCGAGTCCAGCGCGACCTCATAGATCATGTCCGCCGGAAACTTGGCCTTCGCCTTCTCGAGGATGGCCTTGACGTTTTCCGCGGTCTCGAGCGCGTTGGCTCCGGGTGCCAGATAGATGCAGAAGGCACCGGCCGGCGACTTGTTGAGGCGGGCGCGGAGATCATAAGTCTGAGCACCGAGGTCAACGCGGGCCACGTCCTTGATTTTCACCTGCGAGCCATCGATGTTAGAGCGGATGATGACTTCTTCGAACTCCTTCGGATCCTTGAGCAGGCCGAGCGCGCGCACGTTGTATTGGCCTTCCTGGCCCGGTGGTGCGGGCTCCGCACCGATCCGTCCTGCGGGCGACTGGGCGTTCTGCTCCTGCAGCGCCTTTTTGATGTCTTCCGGCGTGATGCCGAGCGAGGCAAGCTTGTCCGGCTGCAGCCACATCCGCATGCTGTACTCCTGGGCGGTGAAGTTTTTCACATCACCCACGCCCTTCACCCGTTTGATCGCGTCCACCAGGTTGAGATCGAGGTAGTTGCTGAGGAAAACGGCATCGTAGGTTTTCTTCGGCGACGCCAGACCGATGACCATCAGGATGTCCGGGCTGGAACGGTTGACGACAACACCCTCGCGTTTCACGGCTTCCGGCAACTGGGCCTCCGCCTGGGTCACGCGGTTCTGCGTGTTCACCTGCATGATGTCCACGTCCGTGCCGACGTCGAAATAGACGTTGAGCGTCATCTTGCCGTCGTTGGCGTTGAACGACTGCATGTAGAGCAGCTTGTCCACGCCGTTGACCTTGGTTTCGATGGGCGTGGCCACGGATTCCATGACCGCCTCGGCGGCGGCGCCACGATAGGTCGCGGTAGCCTGGATCATGGTGGGGCTGACGTTCGGGTATTCCGAAATCGGCAGACGGGAGAGCGAGATGGCGCCCACGATGCAGGTGAGGATGGCAATAACCATCGCCACGATGGGGCGTCGGATGAAAAAGTCGGCCATGGTGTTGTTATTCCTTGGCGGGTTTCCCGGAAGCGGCGGCGTTGACGGCGGCGGCGGTCGCATTCACCTGGATGCCCTCACGGAGTTTGTTGACTCCCTCCACCACGACTTTCTCACCAGTCTTGAGCCCCTCGTTGATGATGAAAACGTTACCCGCCTGCTCGCCGGTTGTCACCGGTCGCTGGACCACCTTGCCATCAGATCCAACCACCCAGACGAAGGTCTTGCCCTGAAGGGACACAATCGCCCGCTCGGGCACCGTGATGCAATTGGGGCGGGCCCCGAGATTCACCCGGACCCGCGTGAACATGCCAGGCCGCAGCAGTTTTTCTTTATTGGGAAACTCGGCCCGCAAACGCAGCGTGCCGGTTTTTACGTCCACCGCGCGGTCAATGAAAACGAACTTCCCGGGATCGGAATGCTCGGTGCCGTTGGAGAGGATGAGCGTGAGCGGCACTTGCTCCACTTCCTTGCCGGTTTGCTTGCTCTTGGCCCGCGCCTGAAGGTATTCGACTTCACTCACGTTGCAGTAAAACCAGATCGGATCCAGGGTAGAGATCGTCGCCATCAACGTGGGTTCTCCCTTGCCGACGAGTTCGCCGATGGAAACCTGCTTGGCACCGATCAGCCCGGTGGTGGGGGCGGTGATGTCGCAGTATCCTAAATCAATCTGAGCGGACTCCACCCGTGAGGTGGCTGTGACCACGCCGGCCTCGCCGACCTCGACCGAAGCTTTGGCGTTGTCGAGGTCCTGTTTGGGAATCGCACGCTTTTCATAGAGCGGCGCAAGGCGCGCCACATCGGCTCGGTATTTACCGAGCGCCGCGTTCGCTTCCGCCAGCCCGCCATTGGCAGCGGAGAGTCTTTCGAGTAAGGGTTTCTTGTCGAGTTGGAACAACAGTTCCCCCTGCTTGACCTCCTTGCCTTCGGTGAACAGCATTTTGTCCACAAACGCCTCCACCCGCGCGCGCACCTCGACGTTCTGCGGTGAGTCGAGTTGACCGATGAGCGTGGAGGTCAGCGGCACTTGGGACGTCGTGATTTCCATGACCTCCACCACGGGAGGCGGCGGAGGGACGGCTGCGGGTTTTTCGCAGCCACAAAGGAATGCCGCGGCCAGCAATGCAAATGAAAGTACCGGGGGCGCGCCGCCGCTGGCAGCCTGCCGCGTTCCGAAGTTCCTGCCGACGGAGGGTTTCGTTCGATGTCTGGTGATCACAAGGATAAAATGGGTGGAGATTGATTCACTGTGGTTCGAGCGGGGCTCATGGAATCCCCGTGGTTCACGGAGAGAGGATGGGGCTACACCTTTAGGGAAGGCGGGTGTGGTCATATGCCCGGGTCTTGAGGGAGCACGGCCTTTGTCTCCCAGTTGAAGAAAATGGCAAGGAGCCGGATAGTAAAAGTGATCGCGATGGCCGCGACGGCGGAAGGGATCAACGGGACATGGAAGTAGCGCGTGAGCAGCGGCAGTGCGCAAATTCCGACCAGGGAGGCGATAATATAATACTGACCCGGCTTGAGCATCAGCGGCTCCTCGCGCACGATCACATCCCGAATGAGCCCGCTGCCCGCGGCATTGATCACTCCCACGAAGATGCAGGCGGGAATGGCAAGGTTCGCTTCGAAGGCCTTGGTGGCACCAACCACGCCATACGCGCCTGTCCCAAGAGCATCGAAAATCAGGAACGGTTTGGACAGGCGTTCCACTTGTTTGAAAAACAAGCCCGCGACGATGCAGCCGGCGATCACCGCAATCATATAAGAAGCCTCGCGCATCGCCGCAGGCGGGCCGTTTTGGATGAAGATCCCGTCGCGCAACAGGCCGCCGCCCAGTCCGCAGGCGAGTGCCAGAACGAACACGCCGATCATATCGTAATGGCGGCGAATCCCGACCATGGCTCCAGTGATGCTGAAAAGGAATGTTGCCCCGAGGTCGATGACCTGGGGGAGAGCTACAGCGTGGATGATGGGTGGATCGACGGGGGGCATCTGGGAGTTTCAGGGGGCGGCGCAATTTCCATGCCGGCCTATGACATCATGGCAATGAGGACCGGTCCCCATGCCGTCAGCACGATATTACCCACGGCATAGGGCACGGTGTAGCCAAGCGCCGGGAGTTCGCTCCCCGCCTCTTCCTGGATGGCGCGCAGCGCGGCGGTGATCGTGCCCGCGCCGGAACAGGCGCCGAGGACGATGAGGGGATTCATCTTTAACACATAACGTCCGAACAGGATGGCCACGGCGTGCGGGAGGATCGCGATGACGAGGCCAACAAAGACGAGGCTGATCCCGGACTTCTGCAGTCCTGAAAAGAAGCTGGGACCGGCCGCCAGCCCCACGCAGGCCATGAAGACCGTCAAGCCGACGGTGTCGAAGACCCACATGGCCGGCTCGGGAATGCGGCCGAAGGTCGGGTGCACCGACCGCAGCCAGCCGAACACCAGGCCCATGATCAGCGCGCCTCCACTGGCGGTAAGTGTTAACGGCAGGCCGCCGACCACGACAGTGAGCAAACCCACCAGTCCGCCGAGGAAGATGCCCAGCCCGACGAAGATCATGTCGGTCGTCACCGTCTTGCGGTCGGCATAGCCCAGGTTCTTTGCAGCCCGCTCCACATCGCTCGTGGCGCCGATCAGCGTCAGGAGGTCGCCCCGCTCCAATTGCGTCTCCAGAGAGAACGGCATCGACTGGCCGGCCCTGGTCAGCTTCTTCAGGAACACGCCCCGGACGAAGTCCATCTTCGCCAGTTCGGCCATGGTTTTGCCGGTGCGCGACTTGTTGGTGATCACCACATCGAGGAACTCGATCGGGAAATCGAGGAGTTCCTTGTCGTCCACCTCCGTCCCGATCTCCGTGCCGCGGGACACCAGGAGTTCCGTACGGGTCAGGACCGCAATGATGTCACCCTCACGGATGACCGTGGCGGGTTCGGCTTCGATGATTTTGCCATCCCTGCGAATCCGGGAAATGAAGACCCGGGACGCCTTCGGAAGCGCCTCCAGTTCCGCCACATTCCGATTGAGCAGTTTAGGACTAGTGACCTGATAGGCGCGAACTCCGAGACTCTGAAAAGCGGACAGCGTCTCGGTGTCGCCCTTTCCGGAACCTGAGATTTGCGCCTGGAGCTTTTTGGCCTCCTCCTTCAGGTTGCACCGCATCAGTTTCGGACCAATGTTAGGGAGAAACCAGACGATGAACCCCGTGCCGACGAGGTAAGTCACCGCATAAGCCACCGGGATGTTGTTCACGAGATTCGTCTTGTCTGCCGCCGAAAGGGAGAGGCGGCCGATGGCGTCTCCGGCGGTGCCGATGACCGTCGATTCCGTGAAAGCACCGGCGAGCATGCCGGCCGCCGTACCCATGTCGTAGCCGAGAAGCTTCGCCGCGGTGAATGCGGCCAGCAGGCAGGTGACGCAGAGCACGAGCGTGAGCGCCACCTGAGGCAGGGCATCCTTCTTCAGCCCGCGGAAAAACTGGGGCCCCACCTTGTAGCCGGTGGTGAACAGGAAGAGATCAAAGAACACATATTTCACCGTCGCCGGCACCTTGATGTCGAGTTGACCGATGAGAACCCCGGCGAGCAGCGTGCCCACGACCGTCCCGAGACTGAAGGATCCGAATTTAAGGCGGCCGATGAGGAATCCGATCGCCAGCGTCAGAAAGATCGCCAGTTCCTGATGGTCTCTAAGGGCGTTGGTGAGGTAGTCCATGGCTGAATTGGTTAGAAGCTCTTCGCGTAATTGCAGATCACGCGGAAGTCCGTTTGATCGTCGGAGTTGCCGCCATGCTGCTCGTCGAGCGAATAACGCAGGCGGAGGGAGAGACCCTTGAGTGTGCCTTCCGGCGGCGCCCACTGCAGATTGAGGTTATACTCGTCGCGGGCGTACTGCCCGTCTGCGTCCGGCTCCGAACCGTGGACCCACAATGCATAGGCGCTGAGCCCCTTGACCTGCGGGAAATCATAGCCGGCCCGGACCAGAAGCGCATCTTCGCCGTCCCGGTTGAAGTCTTCGACCTGGACACTGGTGTAGCCGGGATAGCCGCTCCACGGATTCTGCATGTTGGCGTCGCCGCTGGCACCGGTGTAAGCCACACTGAACAGCGCCGGACCGACGGGCAGTTCCGCTTTGATGCCGTACTGCTGCGCGGAAAATTCCCCCTGGAGTAATTCGTCGCCAACGCTGCGCTGGTCGATGAACTGAGCGGCCAGCCGCGGTTTCCAGCCGTTGTTCAGTGCAAATTCCTGTTTGGCCTCGAAATAGGCAATGTTGATGATGTCATCACTGTAGTAATCGATCGCACCGATGGAGAAGCCTCCGTTCTGATAAAGCGCGCCGGCCGTGAACACGCCACGGTCAACGTCCGCTCCCGCATCCTCGGACATTGAGACAAAATCCACATCGTTCCGTTCCTTGATGCTGTCGAAGTAGCCGAGGCCGTATTTCAGTGTCGGCCCCCTGGCCGGTGCTGGCGAGGCCGCGGGCACCGGCGTCTTGCCGTCGCCCAAAATCGTCTTGCCGCTCGTCACGGTGTCCGCGCTGCCGCCGCCGAATTTCACCGTCCCCATCAGCACAATCGCCTCGAAGGTATTGGGCGTCATGCGCGTGTCGTTCTTGTTGATGAACGGGGTGTCGAACTCCTTTCGTCCGGCATACAGGTTCATTCCGTCCATGATGCGAATATCGGTATAGAGTTCTCCCAGAACGGAATATCCCTCCTGCCCGCGCTCAAGCATCAGCGTTCCATCCTTGCCTTCATCGCCGATAAGGTTCTGCGAGGTGTAACCCGTCAAACCGAAGGCCACATGGTCGAGGAAGTAACCGGTCTTCAGTCCCGCCCATCCGCCAATGGCCCAGGCTTCACTTTCAGAACCATCGTACTTGTTCCGGTCGAAATACATCGTCCGGAAATTGAATTTGAACTGGGTATCGTCGAGCGCCTGACGTCGTTTCTCCAGCCGCCATTCACGGAAGTCGAAGTCGAACGAGTCGCTCAGGGAGGACTGGCCCTGTTCCTGCGATGTTAACGCCACCGGCTCCAGTGGAGCGGGAGCCGCAGCCGGTTCCGGTGGCGGGGCGCTCATTGCCGGGCCGCTCAGCACGGCCAGAGACACCACTGCGGCACCTGCGAATTGATGGATGTGATTTCGTGTGGTCATAGATTGCCGGGTTAAGCGTTAGAGTTTCTATTTTGAGAACAGCATGGCGAAGTATCCAAAGACCGTGAGCAGCACGCCGGATACCGCATAACCGACTGGGAAGCCGACCCACGGAACACTGCTGTCAATTTCCTTGGAGGCTTCGCGGGCGGGGCCAGAGTGCGAGCGTGCCCCGGCGACGCCGCCCATGAGCACGGCGGGATTGATCTTCATAAAGTGATAGCCGATAATCCACGTCAGGATCGGCGGGATGGTGCTGGCAATAAAACCGGCGAGGAAGATAAAGAGGGCAATCTTGCCGGTGAGTTGCGCCAGCAGGGTGGAACCGGCGTTGATGCCAACGATGGCGATGAAGGTCACGAGACCGAGGTCTTCAAGGATATTGCGCGCCGCATTGGGCGTGTTGCCGAAGAACCGGAGCCGGGAAACGACGGACGAGACGAGGATGCCCGAGAGGAGCAGGCCGCCCGCATTGCCGAGGCCAACGGAGAAGTCGCCAATCGGCACATTGATCTGCCCGATCAGGAGGCCGAGCACCATGCCGGCGGACAGCGTCAGCAGGTCGGTGGCGGTGCTCGCACGGGCCACCTTGCCCAGCATGGCGGCCACTTTGTTCACCGCGGCTTTGAGGCCGGTAACGAAGAGCACATCAAAACGCTGGAGCTTCGTGTCTGCACCCAGCGGGATGGGCACGCCGCCGCGTTCCACGCAGGTGACCTGGAGTTGTCCGGCAAAATCTTCATTGCGGAACTCCTTCATGGCTTTGCCCTCCATTTCCTTGTTGGTCACCAGAATTTCCGCCTGATCCAGCGGAATATTGAGCGCTTTCTGGTCTGCAATTTCCGTTCCGATGAGCCCCATGTTAGCAGTGAGGTCTTCGAGGCGTCCACCGAGGGCAATGATGTCGCCCATTTCCAGTTTGGTGTCTGCCGCGGCGCCGACCGATTCGCCGTTCCTCACGACGTTGACGATGCGGTATTGCGGATTCTTTTTGCGGAACTGGCTAATGCTGTGACCGGCGACCTCCTTGTTCTCCAGCCGGTAGGCGCGCAGACCGCCGGCCCGGTATCCGGTGAGCCCGGAATCGTCCACGTTGGCCACACCGTGCTCTTTTTCGTAGTCTTTGGCCGCCTGTTTGGCATCCACCCCCCACCAGCGGGGGAGATACTTGCAGATGAGGATGATGCCGACGGTGCCCCAGATGTAGGTAACACCGTAGCCGAGCGCGATCATCGCCGAAACCGACTCCGCGGTGCTGCCCTCCGGCAGTTTATAGGCACCCTGAGACACGGCCATTTCCGCCGTGCCGATGGCGGCCGACATCGTCTGCGATCCGGCGAGAATGCCGCCGGCGCAGCCGGGTGGCAGGCCGAACATGTTGGCGGTGACGACGACGAGCACCAGGCCCGCAACGGCGCAAAAGACCGCCAGGATGGTGAACTTGAGGCCGTCCTTCTTGAGGCTGTTAAAGAAGGAGGGGCCCACGCGGAGGCCAACCCCATACATAAACAGATAGTAGAAGAGCGACTTGGCGAAGTTGTCGAGTTGCAGCTTTACGCCGTAGGTCGAAGCCCATGTCGCCAGTGCGCAGCCAACGACGACTGCGGCGGCGACCATGCCGAGGCCGTAGCCCTTGATGTTGAACTTGCCGACATAGACCGCCATCCCGACCGTAAAAAACAGCAGAATGTAGGGATTGGATTTCAAGAACTCAAAGAATGCTTGCATAAACAGATGCCTTTCTTGGTGGTTTGGTTTGGTTAATGGAATCGTGACGGTTTACTTTTTCGTCTTCTTTTTGGCGGCGCCGAGCCTCTCCGGCCTGATCAGTTCCAGGCCCGAGGCGGCGTGGTAGCCGTGGATTTCCTTCACATCGAGCTTGCGCATGAACTCGATGGTTTCCGCGGTGATCACTTGTCCGGGGACCATGATGGGGAATCCGGGGGGATACGGGATCACGAACTTGGCCGAGACCGCCTGACCGCGCTTCACCAGATCGTCTATTTCCTTGCTGTGCAGCTTCACATGCGTGCAGTTCGCGGCGTCATAGGCGAGGAAGAAAGGAGTGCGCATGTCGCCTTCGTTCGTTTTGCTCTTCGGATTCTCGCGGAAGGCATCGTGGAAGCGGCTGAAGTTCGGCAGATCAGGCACATCGGTGATGAGACTCTTCACGCGGGCATCGAACGCCGCCTTCTCGTCATAATCCTTCGCGAGCTTCCGGTCCAGTTCGCGCGAGATGTCGGCCAGGACCTTGATGAGGTAGGCGATGTCGCTGCGGGTGTTGTTGATGTTGGTCTGGAGCAGGACGCTGTTCCGTGAGGTCTTGTTGAGCTGGATGTCGAACTTGCTGGCGAGCATGCCTTTGAACGCGGTTCCGTCGAAGCCTGCGGAACCGCACAGAAGGGTCACGCGGGTGGGATCCAGAACGAACTCATCGTTCGCCCAGGCATCGCAGATGGTCTTCCAGCTCACGCCGTCCGCATGGAAGTCCTCGAAGCCGCTGGTCCGGTACTGGGCGGGCACCATCTGGGCGTTGGTGGCGATGCTGAAGTATTTGGAGATCAGCGGATGCTTGTTTACCTCGCGGCGCAGGATCAGCGAGAGTTCGATGGAGCGGCCCACCAGTTCATAACCTTCGAGTTCCGCCTGACGGCGGGCAATATCCAGTGAGGCGATGAGCTGCAGGTTCGGAGAAGTGCTGGTGTGGGCGAAGAAGGCCTCTTTGAAAGACGCCTCCGTGCTCTCCCAGCAATCGTCGTTCACCATGATATAGGAACCCTGCCGGAAGCAGGAGAGCGACTTGTGCGTGGAGGTCGTGGCATAGACCCGGATCTTCACCGCGTCGGGATCAGGGAGCAGATGCGTATCGAGCAGCACCTTTGCATTCTTCGGATCGATCTTGCCGTGCTTCTTTTTGAACTCGGCGTACTCGGCGCGATAGGCTTCGGTGGCATACTTCTCGCGCAGGGCCTCGCAGGCCCCCATGCCGGACCGCATGCGATGGAACGGGGAAAAACGGTTATAGGCATACCACGCCTCGTCCCAGAGGAACACGATGTCCGGCTTGATGGCCAGCACTTCCTCCATGAAGCGCTGGACGTTGTAAATGTGGCCGTCGAAGGTGCAGTTGGTGAGCAGCAGCATGCGCACCCGGTCGAGTTTTCCTTCCGCTTTCAGGTCCAGCAGGGTCTTCTTGATCGTCCTCAGTGGCACCGCGCCATACATGGAGTAATCGGTCAGCGGGTAGGCTTCCACGTAGAGCGGCTGACCGCCGCAAAGCACCAAACCGTAGTGGTGGGACTTGTGGCAGTTGCGGTCCACCAGCACGATGTCACCGGGGCGCACGATGGCCTGCACGGCGATCTTGTTGGAAGTGGAGGTGCCATTCGTTCCGAAGAACAACTGCTGACAGCCGAAGGCCCGCGCCGCCTTTTCCTGGGCGACCTTGATGTTGCCGGTCGGCTCCAGCAGGGAATCCAGACCGCCGGTCGTGGCGGACGATTCCGCGAGGAAGATATTGGCTCCGTAGAAGTGACCGAAGTCGCGAATCCAGTGCGAGTTGAAGACGGACTTGCCGCGGGCGACCGGAAGGGCGTGGAATGTGCCCACCGGACGGCGCGCGTAGTTCTTCAGGCTGTTGAAATACGGCGTGTCATAACGCTGGTTTACCCCTTCCATGAGCGCGAGGTGGATCTCCATCAGGTCTTCGATGCCGTAGAAAATGCGTTTGATGTTTTTGGAATCGAGGTGGCTGGCCACCGTTTCCACCGCGCTGTCCACGATGAGGTAAACGTCCAGTTCCGGACGGATCTTCCCGATGGCCCGGGCGAGCGCCAACCCATAATTCTTCGGCTCCATCGAGCCGGCTTCCTGGGACAAGTGCTGCTCCAGATAGCTGCGCAAATTGGGCGCATCAAAACGCGACTGAAAGCGGAAGTTGTCCCTGATGACGACGGCCTGCACATCGGCATTCAAGAGCGCGCCCAGCACGCCTTCTTCGAAGCTTGCCACCGTGACCGTCTCATACACAAAGGGATCTTCCGGACGGCGAAGCTGCCGCATTTCGGCGCGTCCCTGGCGGATCTGTTCAGGGGTCGGATCATCGCTCACGATCAGCACCTCGAAATAGGGTTTGGTCAAATCGCCGGTATCAAAGTAATCCTTCGTCAGCCGGTCATTGCCGTCCGACTCTCC
>JANNVM010000219.1:0-6353 GCA_031414455.1 Verrucomicrobiota bacterium | reverse complement strand
TTCCGCGATGCCGCCAGGGCCGGTCGCCGTGAGATGCAGCGGATACGTCCCCGGCGTGCGGGGAACGCCCTGCCATTCCAAGTGCTGACCGTCATTCGACAGTCGCAGCGTCAGTCCTTCCGGCAAGCCGGTCGCCGTGATGGAGGTGGCACCGGCAATTGCGATGCTGCGAAGGATCGTCGAGTCCGCCGTAGCGTTGATGGTGCCGGGTGTCGTTAGATACGGGCGAGGACGGCTGCCGAGTCTGACATTATCCACGAGGGCCGTGCCCCAGCCGTACTGTTGCCAGGGAATGATCATCCGGGGGAAATAGTTCACGCCGTCGGGGGCTGCGATTACAAGTTGAGACAAATTCACATACTCCTGTTGAAGCTGGAACGAGGGAAACATGCTGATAACGTCACCGTAGTATTGCTGCGACTGCGGGCACTGGAGCCTGACGCGATGCTTCCCCGCGGGAATTTCCAGCGTGGCCTCCTGCCATCCGCCGGAAGTGGCACCCTGCAACATGACGGAGATGCCGTCGAGGAGCGCTTCCACGCCAGACCCGTAGCCACTCACGATCCATGAAAAGGAAAGCCGTTCCGGCCCGATGATGACCGTTTCCATCCACGAGCCGCCATTGATCCGCACAGCGTCAATGCCGTCGCTGGCGGTCGCCGTTTCAACTGTGCAGGGCAGGTTGTAGTTCATCGTGCCGGAGCCCTGCGTCCATGTCAGGCGGGGCTCATCCAGTGCTGCGGCGACGTCCGTCTGCACTTCCATCCTGACAGAAACAGTATCGGTGTCGCCGCGGGCAGTGCGGGCGGTGATCTGTGGCTCATACACGCCCGCCTGAATTACCGTGCCGCTGATTTCACCCGAGGAAGAATTCAAGCTGAGCCCCGGCGGCAGATACTCTGCTTTAAAACGCTGAGCCCGGTGGTTTGTCCGCACTTTGGCGCTGCCCGGCTGGCCGGCGGCGAAGGTAAATGCGCGCGGCTGAGTCAACTTTAGCGCGTTGCCGTTTTCCAGCCGCACGCCATCAAGGAAAGCGCCCAAATCGGAACTGCTGCGCGGCGTGTATTGCCAGCGCACGGTATGCCGTCCGGCGGGAATGTGCAGCACCTGCTCTGTCCAATAGCCGGACGATCCCAGACATTCGGCACAGCCGGAAACGGTCGGGCCGGCGCTTCGGGCGTAAGACAAGATTACTTCATTCCCGTCCAGGAGCAGTGAAAGGGGTGTCCATGAAACAGGCTGCCCCAGGAGTCTGGAGTTTAGAGTGATGGCCGGATTGACGCTGCCCGGACTGCCAATTGAATAGCCCCTGTCCTGCACCGCAAACCAGTCGGCCACATCATTTGTCACTGGAGCCAGGGGCATGATCTCCATCGTGCTGTTGTAATAGATGTCGCTGGTCAGGAAGGACACGTTGCGCGGGAACACGTCACTCATCGTGATCCCGCTCCAGTCGAAGCTCAGCAGAACTGTCTTGATCCGGCTCTTGAAATAGAGCCTGTCCGGCCCGCGCACATTCAGTTCCAGCCACGAAGGGCCGCCTTCGTCCGCCGGCGCACCGGCGGCGAGCGTCTGCTTTCCCGCAGCATACTCGTCGGCACGCCATTGCCACGGAGCACCGGCAGAGGAACGCAGGTCCATGCCGGCTTCGCCCTTTATGCGAACGTCCGGGGGAGAACCCGCATGGGCGAAGGCGGAAAGGATGACCAGCAGGCCAGGGGCAGGGATTTTCATTGCGAAAGCGTTCCCGCACATCATGACGGAGCAGCGGACCGTGTCGAATCCTTTTCCGTTGCCCCGGCGTTCACTGAGGAACAGCAGTAGCCGCTTTGAGTGATACCGAGCCGTTTCCCGATCTCTGCTTTTCGAGCATCAGTCCTCCGTCTCACCCGCCATGCCGCTCCGGCTGCTCGACTATATGACGCGAATCTGGCTGCGGCACAGTGAGCAGCATGGAATTCCGCTGCCGCCGGTGATTCCTTTCGTGCTGCATCAGGGTCCGGGCGCATGGACCGTCTCCACTGCATTCGCGGACATGATTGCCTTTCCGCCAGGGCTGGAAGCGCACCTGACGCCGCATGTCCCGCACTTCTCCCATGCGCTGCTGGATTTGACGCAGTGTGAGCCGGCGACGGAGGAGCACGACGACGCGCTGCGCGTGGTGCTGCATCTCATGAAGTGTGCCCGCGAGCGGCAAGGGATGCTGTTGTTCTTTGAGTGGCTCGCGGCCCAGACCTTTGTCATCCCCGATAGTTTGACTCGCCTGAGCCTGCTCTATGCTCTCATGGCAGATGCCAGTCTTGACCCGAAGAAGATCGCCGCTACACTCCAGCCCAACTCCGAACTGCACAAAACCGTCATGTCCACCGCCGAATATCTTATCGCTCAGGGAAGAAAGGAAGGGCTTCTCAAAGGCCGTCAGGAAGGCCGTCAGGAAGGCCGTCAGGAAGGCCGTCAGGAAGGCGAGATGCACGGCCTGTGGGTCGGCAAACTTCAGGTGCTGCAGGAACTGATGGGACTGCCGGTTAGTGACCGCGCGGATTTAAGCGATCTGACGGCAACTGACCTGGAACAGCGATTCTGTCAGCTTCAAAAGGATTACGCGGTGCGATTCAAGAGCCGCTGAGGGGACAAGGCCTATCCACATTCCGTGCGTTCCCTCTTCCCCACAGACCGCCCGGCGCTGGTGCTCGCGCCGATGCAGGACGTAACCGACCTTCCGTTCATGCGCCTCATGGCGCGTTATGGCGGGCCGGATGTGTTCGTCACGGAGTATTTTCGGGTGCATCCCGATTCCCGGCTCGAGCCTGACATCGTGCGGAGCATCACAGAGAATGAAACGGGCGTGCCGGTGCTGGCGCAGATGATCGGCGAGGACATCCCGTCACTGGTGCGCACGGCCAGGGAACTCCAGCGGCTGCCGGTCGCGGGCGTTGATCTGAACCTCGGCTGCCCGGCACCGGTGGTGTGCCGCAAGGACGCCGGCGGCGGACTGCTGCGGTATCCCGATCGCATTGACCGCATCCTCGGCGCCCTGCGCGACGCCATCAGCACCCGCTTCACGGTGAAGTGCCGTATCGGCTATGAAACCGCGGAGGAATTCGCGAAGCTGCTCGCCATTTTCCAGCGTCATGCCATCGACGGCCTCACCATTCACGCCCGCACCGTGCGCGATGGTTATCGCACCGCGGTAAAACCGGAATGTGTCGCCGCCGCGGTCGCCGCCATGCCCTGTCCGGTCGTAGCGAACGGCAACGTCGTGGATGTGCCGACCGGCCTCGCATGGCTGGAACGCACCGGTGCCGCCGGCTTGATGATCGGGCGCGGAGCGATCCGCCATCCGTGGATCTTTTCCCAGCTCCGCGCACACTGGTCGGGCAACCCCGCGCCGCTGCCCTGCGGACGTGATTTGCTCGCGTGGATCACCTCGCTGTATGAGGACACCGCGGCCTTTGCCTGGCGTTTCGAGCCGACAAAACATGTCGCGAAAATGAAGAAGTACCTCTGCTACATCAGTCAGGGCGTGGACCCCGAGGGGCGGTTTGAATTCCTCATCCGCCGCGTCTCGGACCCGGAGAACTTCTTCGCCGTGTGCCGCGAATTCCTCGACCACTCGCATCCTCTCGCCCCCGCGCCGCCGGTCACCTCTGGCATGTTCTGTGGATTCTCCGAACTGCTGCAAAGCGCGTGACGGGAGAGCGGGCCTTGAAATCCCCGGCGGAAGGGGGCAAGGGGACGTCCATCCTTCATCCCTCCCCGCCACTTTTGCCTGCCATGATCCGCCTTCTCGTCCTCCCTGCCCTGCTGCTCTCCGCGTGTTCCGCGCCGGGATTTCCCGAGCGGAAACCCGGCGATCCTGCCAAAGTCGAGATGACGCTCGAAAGCAGCTTCACGAAATCTCACTGAGCCCCCTTTGTGACTGCCGGCATCAACGACGAGGCATTTTCCCTGCAGGGAGCCACCGTGCAGTTTGGGGAAGTGCGTGCGCTCGACGGGGTGTCGCTCACCATCGCGCGAGGCGAGCGGGTGGGAATTGTGGGGCCGAGTGGCGGGGGAAAGACGACACTGCTGCGGCTGTTGAATGGAATGCAGGCGGCCAAACCGGGCACGGTGCGGTCGCTGGGGCAGGAGATTGCGGCGCTGGCTCCGGGGCCGCTGCGCAAGTTACGGTCGCGCATTGGGTTCGTGCATCAAAGTCTGGCGCTGGTGCCGGGGCTGCGGGTGATTCAAAACGTGGTCATGGGCCGCGCAGGCCAACGGAGCCTCCTGCGCAGTGTGCGCGATGTATTATTCACTTCGCGTGACGACACCAAGGCCGTTCACACGCTGCTGGAGCGCACCGGCATTCCGGAAAAGCTCTATCACCGCACGAGTCATCTCAGCGGCGGACAGCAGCAGCGGGTGGCGGTGGCGCGCGCGCTTTTCCAAAACCCTGAGGCACTGCTCGCGGACGAGCCGGTGTCGAGCATTGATCCCGCGCGCGCCCGGGACACGGTGGATCTGCTGACGCGCCTCTCCCGCGAGGACGGTCTGACGCTGGTGATGAGTCTGCACAATCTGGAACTGGCCCGCGAGTTTTTCCCGAGGCTCATCGGACTGCGGCACGGACGGGTCGTTTTTGACCGTCCGTCGGTGTCGCTCACCAGCGCGGAATTCACGGCGCTGTATTCGCTCAGCAAAGACGAACTCCTCAACGATGGATGAGGGAAATGTCAGGCATCCGCTGGCGGGGCTGCGGGGCGCACGCCGCTCGCTGCTGCTGTGCGTGCTCGCCTTTGGCGTGCTGGCATGGTGGCAACTGGGGCTGAAAACGGCGGACCTGAAACCGTCCGAAGGCGGCGCAAAACTGGCCGGCGAGTTCCTCTCCGCGGCGCTGCATCCGGCGCTGGACTATGAGACGCCGCCGGTTGGCGACGTTGCCCCGTTCATGGTTCGTGTGGTGCGAGGGTCGCTCGGTACGCTGCGCTATGCCGGCGCGGCGGTGGCGCTATCGGTGATCTTCGGATTCATCCTCGGATTCTTTGCGTCAACGGCGTGGTGGTCGGGCGGATGCCGAGGCGGACCGCTGCGGCGGATCCTCGCACCGGCGGTTTATGGTTTTGTCAGGATATTCATCACCCTGTGCCGTTCCATTCACGAACTCATCTGGGCGCTGCTGCTGCTCGCCGCGATGGGCCTCACGCCGATGGCCGCCGTCATCGCCATCGCCATCCCCTACAGCGGCACACTGGCCAAAGTCTTTTCCGAAATGGCCGACGAGATGCCGCGCGACACACTGCACGCGCTGCGGGCCGCCGGGGCTTCACCGCTCAAGGCATGGCTGCTCGGCGTCATTCCGCGCGCGCTCCCGGATCTGTTTTCCTACATTCTCTATCGCTTCGAATGCGGCATGAGGTCCGCCACCGTGCTCAGTTTTATGGGCTTCAGCACCATCGGACTCTACCTGCAGCAGGCCTTTGAAAATGGTGACTATCGCGAAGCCTGGACCTGTCTCTATGCGATGCTGGCGATGGTGCTGTTCTTCGACTGTTGGAGCGCAATGATCCGCCGGCGGATGTCAGGAAGCTGGAGTCCCGCCTTCACGCGGAATCAACAACCTGAGCAGCCAGGGCTGGCGATTCCGCCTCAAGGCGGGACTCCAACGATCGCTGCTCTTTATCGTAAACGTCCGCGTGACCGCTTCCTCCGCGTCAGCCTCTGGTCGCTCGCGGCACTGGCTTTCGTCTCGCTGTTCGCCGGATTTTTTCTGGAGATCCGGTGGTCCGGTGATGTCCACGGCTTCAGCGGGCTCTTCGCGACGGATGACGTGCGCTGGACATTTTCGCCAGGAGAGTGGGAGCGACGCATGGTGAACCTCGGGCGCTTTTGGGACGACATCACGCCGGCTCCGCTGCGCGACGATGCGACAGTGACATGGCACGAATGGCTGCGCGGTATTGGTCGTTACGCGCTGCCAGCGGCGTGGACGACGCTGTTGATATCGGTCGTCTCCATCGTGCTTGCAGCAGTGGCGGCGTGGCTGACGCTGCCGCTGGTGTCCCGCGCGGCAGCGGTCGCCCAGCCTTGGCTGAACGCAGGCCGGCAGGCCTCGCCGGTGATGAATATTCTCTGGCTCTCAGTCCGGCAAACGGTGAAGGCCGTTCACGTCCTGACACGGGCGGTGCCGGAGGTGATCCTCGCGTTTATTTTCCTCGCAGTGTATGGCGGCGCGGTGTGGCCGGCGGTGCTCGCGCTGGCGCTCCACAACTTCGGAATTCTGGGCAGGCTTGGCTCGGAAACTCTCGACAACAGCAGCCCGGAACTCCCTGCCGCGATGCGCGCTGCCGGAGCCACGCGCCTGCAAATCATGGGCC
>JANNVM010000218.1:0-2503 GCA_031414455.1 Verrucomicrobiota bacterium | reverse complement strand
CGGTGCCGCCCCTGCCGGGGCTCCCGCAATCTTTGGCTGCGGGTCCGGTGGCTTACGCCACCGGCTAATCTATTCCAGCCCTCCGGGCTTCGGATCCTTTGATTGCTTAAGTTAGCGCTTATGGGGCGCTGCCCCGGGCTGGCATCTCTCGCGCCGTTGGCGCTTTCTGAGGGCTGAAAGCCCCGGACAAGCCAGCCTGGGGCAACGCCCCGGGTTTTCGTATCTGAATGATCCTGAGGGCCGAAGGCCCGGGACAGGCCGGTAATCAAATGCACGTTAGGCCGGAATTTGAGACACGGGGCGGATTCTCAGGCCTCCACGCGATAAACCTGGAGCCGTCCCCACGGCGGCCAGAAGCCCAGCTTCGGCTGCGGCTGGCCGTTGGCGCCTGACAGGATGAGCGAATGGCCGTCGGCGGTGAATCGCGCGTGGGTGATACGTTTCTTCGTATCAATGGAATGCGCGAGCACTCCGTCGGCGGCGGAGAAGACGGCGGCATTCCATGTGCCCTGCGCCTGGCGTCCGGCCATGACGAAGTGACTGCCGTCAGGATGCCAGGCGACGGATTCCATCAGGCCGCTGCCGTGCTGCCCGTCTTTGATTTGGTCAATGCGTTCGCCTTTTTGCCAGTTCCAGCGCTGCCATGTCATCTTGCCGTTGCCGGCCATGGGATCGGTCATGGCCCCCATGCCGCAGCAGAGCAGCGCAGAGTTGTCGGGTGAAAAGGCGAGGCCATAGATGCCGCCGCAGTAGTGGTGGGTTTTGATAGTGCCCCACGACGTGAAGTCCGGCGATGTCCACTGCGCCGCCGGTTTGTCGCCTGCGGACAGATCCCACACGCGCACTTCGCCCATCATGTTCGCCGCGGCGAGATGGCGTCCGTCGTGACTGAAGGCGCAACTCAGAACAGGCGGAGTGTGACTGAAGGCCGCAACTCTGTCGCCGGTCTGCGTGTCGAAGATTTTCACGGACGGCTCGCTTTCCTGCGCCGGCTCGTACTTCCAGCCGCCCGGCAAATACTGCCCTGTCACTGTCGCCAGCCGTGTGCCGTCCGGCGAGAGCGCGATCTGCCAGTTCCAGAAGCGATGTGCCTTGACGCGCCGCCGGCAGCGGCGTGTGGTGACATCGTGCCACAACAGTGCGCCATCATAGCCGGCGGAGATCAGGGTTTTGCCGTCCGGCAGCAGCACGCAGCCGCTCGCATAGGACTCATGACGTCCTTCCAGCGGCGTCGCCTTTCCGTTCTCCATGTCCACTGCCTGGACCGTGCCATCCACGCACGCCGCGAACGCCTGCGTTCCGTCAGCAGCGATGGCGAGGCCCAGCACCCCGGTCGGCAGAAAGTGATCTTTGGTGCGCGTCAATTTCATGATACTTCGGTATCGCGCCGGGCTGCCGTATCCTGCAAAGGATCCGCCATCCGCGCCGCCGTAATGCCGTCAGTCGCGTGTGCGCAGTCGGAGACCGCGCGGCGGAGCGGGGGGCTCCGTTCCGGTGGTCGCGGGCACCCGCGCATTCATCCATTCCAGAAAGCGCTCCGGCCATGCGGCGACGGGGCCTTTCATGCCGGGGCGGAAGCCAAAGCCGTGACCGGTCGCGGCATAAACGTGGAGTTCCGCGGAGGCGCCGGCTTTGTGAAAGCGCAGATAAACATCGGCCAGGCCGGAGGCGATGTCCTCGCGGTCCTTCTCCCCGCAGACGAGAAACGCGGGCGGAGCGGTCTTGTCAGGCTGAATGTCGCTGGAACGCCCGGGATAAATGAGCCCCTGAAACGACGGCCGGGAATTCTGCCGCTCGACGGGATCGGCGGCGTCCGGTTTGCCTTCGCCGGATTCCATGCTGGTCTGCGCGACGAGTTCGCCGCCGGCGGAGAATCCCATCGCGCCAAGTCTAGCCGGATCAACCTTCCACTCTGCGGCGCGCGAGCGGATGAGCCGCATGGCACGGCGTGCGTCGGCGACGGCGTGGTCGCTGATCGTGTAGGTGGAGCCCTCTTCGCGGGCGAGGCGGTGCTTGAGCACAAAGGCCGCCACACCGTGATCCGCCAGCCAGCGTGCCACGAAGCAGCCCTCGTGATCCACGCACAGCTTGCTGTGTCCGCCGCCGGGGATGACCAGCACCGCCGCACCGATAGCCTTTTCCGGTAATGGCAGGAACGGCGTAATGGAGGGCCTGTGAACTGCTGAAACCGTTCGCTCGCCCGATGCGGAGGTCACGATTTTCTCCGGCTCCGACTGCCCTTCCGAGCCCGGTGCGCCATCGGGCCAGAGGAAAATCTCCGGTGCATCGGCGGCATGGACGGCGCGAATTAGAATGGTCAGGGCGATGAAGATTCGGAGAAGCGGGTGCATAGCACCTCTCAGTGCCCCGGGACAGCAGGTTTGTCACCTTACCTTTCTACGGATGGGGTTTACGCCTGAATTCGTAGCGCAGGCCTCTGGCCTGCCGTTGCGCAGTGCTTCCAGCCTGCCGCCCGCACGGATCCCGGTGGAGAAGGCAGGCC
>JANNVM010000217.1:0-11793 GCA_031414455.1 Verrucomicrobiota bacterium | reverse complement strand
CAACTTCCGCGGTCACATTGTGGGTGCCGACAACCCACGCCACTGATGCGCCGATGCCGAGAGACTCACCGGAAATCGTTTTGGGTTGAGCGCTGGCCAGGTCGCTCGAATTTTCGGTCGCCGCGATGGTCAACGTGGCGTCCGATCCACCGTCGGAGCCGTCAGTCAGCGTCGCGGTGCCCACCAGCGCCGCGCGGGTGTCGGTGGTGACGATGGTCAGACCCAGCGCTCCTGCAACGCCCACGGTCTTGGCGCCCGCGCCGGCGGTCGCGCTCGTTTCGTATTCGTTCTGAGAGTTGCCGGAGACGCTGTGCATGCCGGCTTCAATGGTTGCGTTGTCAGCCGCGATGGTGCTGCCCGCAGCGACCGTCGCCGTATTCGAGAGATCGGCTCGCACCGCAGCGACAGCGACGCCGACTCCGACATTGCCCTTGGTGGCATTCCCGCTCGCGCCTGCGGTGGCATCATCATTGGCAAGCGCGCTGACGGTGACGGTCCCGTTGGCGGCGGTAAGGGTGCTGCTGTTGTCAACCAGCGCCGAAACACCGGTTTCAGAAAGTGTAATACCGAACGCAGCGGCGATCGTAACTGGACCGTCGCTCGACTCCGCATTCGGCGTGCCCTGAGTGTTGCTCCCCTGCTGCCCTCGGCTCGTCGCCTGGCTATTGCCGGCACCGCGCTGATTGCCCGCCTGCTGGTTCGCGTTATTGCCGTTGTTCGTGGTGTCGTCGGCCCCTCCGGCATCGGCCTCGCTTTCGGTGACGTTCTTTGCTGCTCCCCGCGCCTTGAGACCCACATTTCCTCCGGCCGTTACGCTGCGCGAAGCGCGGGCGCTGACTCTGTCGTTCGTACTGCTGAGCGCAAACGCAAGACCCAGCGCGAAACTGCCGTCCGACTCAGCGTCGCCAAGTGCCTTGGTCGTGACGTCCGTCGTTTGGGTGGCGGTGGCGTCCAGCCCCTCGCCGGCCGTAAGCGTCGCGTCATCGCCTTCCAGGCTAACAAGGGTGCTGTGGTTGGTGAAGGTGAGCGCGACGACGGGTGTGATGGCGATGCCCCCCTTCGCACCTGCCGTGGCGGTCGTGCTTGCCTCATGGTCGCCGGTGGCAGCCATCGTTAGCGCATCCACGCCGGTCACAGTGGCATTGCTTTCGAGAGCCGCTTCGGTCGTCGTATCGATGAGCGCGAGGGCGACATTGGCACCGATGCCGAGGTTCTTGTTCGTGCCCGGGTCTTCCTTCGGCTTCGCCTCGGTGACGATCTTCGTTGTGCTGGTGGCAGTGAGATTCAGGTCGCCGGTGACAGTGACCGCAGCGCCAGCGTCCACACATGCGAGCGTCCTGATATCAATGGCATTCAGAGCGAATCCGCCGGCCACACCGACGTCCTGGCTGCCCACGCCGGACGTTGCACTCGCGAAAAATGTATTGTCGCTCGAGAACTTGTGTGCGGCACCTGCGCCCGCGCTCGTGAGATCAATGGCCGTCCCGGCAGCGGCATTGGCGGCTGATGTGGCAAGTTTGATCTTGCCGGAGCCGGTATGGATTACGTAATACTTCGCGCCGCTGGTGAGACCGCCGATGCCCGTGCCGCCGCCGTCGTCGTAGATCACCTCGTCGCCGGTGGTAAACCCGCCTTCGGCACCGACCCCGATGAAAATCGTGTCGGCAGCGGGGTCAACCAGGGTATCGGCAGGATTGAAGGTCGCGTCCTTGGCGTTGTCGCTCGAGTCGATCACGTGTGCGGTGCCCGCGCCGGCGCTTGTGAGATCAATGGCCGTGCCTGCGGTCGCGTTGACTGCCGACGTCGCCAGCCTGATCCTGCCTGCACCGTCGAGCATCACAAAGTAAGTCGTGCCGTTGACGAGACCGCCGATATCGGTGCCGCCACCGTTGTTATAAGTGATCTGGTCTCCGGTCTTGAACCTGGCCGCGGCATCAACTCCGACGTAAATCGTATCCGTGGCGGGATCGACTATGGTGCCTGCCGGATCGAAGATTGCGTCTTTTGCGTTGTTGCCGTCTTCCTCAGCGCTCACGTTGACGGTGCCGGCGGTGAGCGTGCCGCTGCCGCCGAGCCACGCTTCGTTGGCCAGATCCACTACGCTAATCGCTACGGCGACCGCAACCCCGGTGTCGCCCGTGGTATTCACGCCGGTGGCGATGGCCGACACCGTATCAGTGGACGTGGATTTCACATCAACGGTAGTGGCGGTGACCGCCGTCGCGCTGGTGGAATCAATGTAAGCGCTCGTGCCGCCGTTAACGATGCTGACCGACACCGCGCCGGCGATGTCGATGCCGCCGTCGCTGGTTGAGGCGTTGTTGTTGTTCAGCGTGCTGGTGGATCCGGAAGCAGCCGGAGAATTGGAGGTGCCGCCGCTGGCCCCGCCCGGCGTAGATGAAGCGCTTGTGGCGAGCCTGCGGTTATTGGTCGCTTCCACGCTGAGCGTCGGCGACACGAGGCCTGCGCCACCGCTCAGACCCGCGCGAGTGTCGGTATCAACCACCGTCACGGCGACCGTTGCTCCCGCTGTGCTGCCGATGTTGCCGTTGGCGGTGGCTGTTATCGCCAGGGTGTCGCTCGCGCGCAGGACCGCACCGGCGGCGGCGTTAATCACCGAAGTACCGTCCACGATCAAGTCGGAACCGGCCGTGAAGCCGGCCGCGATCGGGCTGTCGATGACATTGACGTTGACGATGCCGGCGTCGATGGATGCGTTGTTGTTTCCGGTTCCCGGGCTGACCAGCGCGACGATGGTGGCATTGGTTTGCGCCTGGGCGAGCAGGCTGCCGGTGAGGGTGATCGCGGCGGTGCCACCCACGTTGATGTTTGCGTCGAATCCGCTCAGGATCTCCACGAATTTGACCGTGTTGTTCGCCGCACTCGCCGTAATGCTGGCGGTTACACTCGCATCAAGGTTGGCGTTCAGCGCGGTAATGATACTGGAGCCGATGACGTCCACACCGGCGCTCGAGAAGCTGCTGACCAGCGTGCCCGACAGGCCGCCAAAGAAACTGGCACCGTCTTCAGCGATGGTCACGGTGGACCATGCCTGGAGGTTTACGGTACCGCCGGTCGCCGTCAGGGTGGCCCCATCAATGATCACGGCGCTGGTGGCGTCGGCGAGAATCCCCTGGTAAAGACCGCTGTTGCTCCTCGCGTCCGCGCGCACCGTAATGTTCGGCGCGGCAAGCACCGAGGCCGCATTCAAAGTAACTTTAGAGTCGGAGACGATGAGGACGTCGCCGCCGATCGTGGTCTGCAATCCCGTGCCGTCATTGATGATGTCGGAAGTGCTGTGCACCCTCAACGGGTGGTTCGCGGACGTGCCGCCATCGCCAAAGAGGATCATCTGGTCGTTCGCCAGCGTATCCAGCGGCGACGCGCCAAGCCCAAGAATGCTGCCAAGGTCAATGTCCTTGCCGCCGGCAAAATCGATATCAACCAGCGTGCCGCCGAATGCGCCATCCAGAACCGACAGGCTGCCAAGATCAATCGTTATCTTGTCTCCAATGAAGTCGCTCAGGTTAAACCCGGACCCGCCGACGTCAGTCAGGCCGAGTTCTGCGCGGCTGATGTTGACATCGAGGTCGCTGGCGGCGGCGATCGTGTAGTCGAGGACTTGCACGGGAGCAAACGTCCCGAACTCGTTGCCGGTCGCATACAAACGCCAGTGAGGCGTGCCGCTAACGTCCTCAGCCTTGAGGGTGTAGTGTGTCGAAATCGCCGAAGCGATGTATCCGGTGATGCCGGCCTGGTCAAACGTCGGCGCCGTATCCAGTGCCGCGTAAATCAAATCCGCCGCCAGCATCAGGCGCGGCTCGAAATTCTCCAGATCGAATCTGTCAGGCCGCGCCGCGTCCGGTTTCGCTAACGTGTCCGCTTTGGAAAACCCTGACCGCAACTCCCGCTCGCGGCTTCCCTCCATTAAACGACGGCACCACTTAGAAAAGTTAGAAGTGTTCATTTTTTTTGATTTCCGCTGGGATTTGACTGACTGAACTAACAACGCCGTAAACGCCTGCTTATCCGGACTCGCGCATCAAGATACGGGCGTTCGGAATCAGGAGCGTGAATTCAGTCAAGATTCGCACCGGATTGTCAATAAAATTTTGCCCTGTTTTGCCGGGCAAATTTACGTAATTCATACGGACTTAAACATCTGTGCCTGGCGATAATCAGCCGGCATGAAAACGAAGAGGATGCGGTCGCGGCGTGGATTGTCAGCGCAGAGGACGTTTGACAATGGCTGCGGCAAACCCACACTTGGCCGCTATCATGGAAGCGGAAATGCGATCATCCCCACGTTATTCGGCGGCGGCTTCGCGTTTGGCGCAACTCTGTGCTTTCTCAGGTTCAGAGGAGACGTTCTGGAATTCCTGCCTCACGCTGTTTGCCGAAATAGCCGGCGCGCGTGCCGCCGTGCTCTACCGCGCGGAGGGAGCGGACGCTCAATGGCATGCGCGTCTGGCCCTGCCCGCGGAAATCCTCGCAGCTACGAACACCCGGGCACTGCTGGCACTGGGGGCGCAACTCGCCGTAGAAGGCGCGCAGCACGGTTTCGCGCGCCGGCCATTGAAAAGCGAACAACTGCCCGGCGACGCCGGCTGGCTGCTCGCCGTCGGCCACGGTGACAACACAGCGATCGTCCTTCTATTGGGCGCAGTGGCCGAAGCTCAGGCTGACGATGCCCTCTCGCGGCTCCGTCTCGTGGCACATGTACCGTCACTTTTTCAGATCCAGCAGGGCGCGGCCCGTTCGGAACTGGCAGTCGGGCACTTTGCCGGAGTCCTTGATCTGGCCTCATTGTTAAACACGCAGCGGCGGTTCCTCGCCTCGGCCATGACGCTGTGCAACGAACTTGCTGTGCGCCATCAGTGTGACCGCGTTAGCCTCGGGTGGCTGAAAGGTGAATACGTTCGCCTGCGCGCCATCAGCAACAGCGAGAGATTCGAGAGGCGGATGGAGTCCGTCCAGCAGATGGAGGCGGCCATGGAGGAATCGCTGGACCAGGATGAGGCGGTGATGTGGCCCGCACCGCCCGGGCAGCACCTCGTGACGCGTGATCTTGAGGCATTCTCAGTGGCCCAGGGCGTGAAGAATCTGTGCTCGATTCCGCTGCGGCTCGACGGTGGTCCGGTCGCCGTTCTCGTATGTGAACGGAATGCGGCCCCGTTTGCGGAATTCGAACTGCGCCTGCTTTCGCTGTGCGGGGAGGTAGCGTTACGGCAACTGACCGATCTCGAGCGGGACGACCGGTGGTTTGGCGGACGCTGGCTGGCCGCAGGAAAAGCCCGGGCCGCCCGCCTTGTCGGCCCCCGGCACACCGGGGCAAAAATCATTTCCGTGCTGCTTCTGGCGCTCCTCGCATGGCTCATTTTCGGGAGCATGAACCACCGCGTGGACGCCCCCTTTGCGCTGCGCACCGAACAGGCCGTCTTTGTCACCGCGCCCTTCAACAGCTTTCTTGATCAGGTAAAGGTGGAGCCAGGTGCCATAGTGAAAAAGGGCGATGTGCTCGCGACGCTCGACACCCGTGAACTCGTGGCCGAAGAAGGCAGCGCCCTTGCAGACCTCGACGCCTATGTGCGAGAGACACGAAAGGCCAACGCCGCGGACAAGCTGGCCGAGATGGGAATTGCCAGCGCGAAGGCCGCTCAGGCGAGAGCCAAACTCGAAATCGTCCAGCTTCGGCGCGCACAGTCGGCCATCACCGCGCCATTCGACGGCGTGGTCATCGAGGGTGACCTGAAGAAGCGGATCGGCGCGCCGGTGCATCAGGGGGACGTTCTCTTCCGCATTGCGCGTACCGATCAGTTCTACGTCGAGTGCCAAGTCGCTGAAAGCGATGTCCGCGAACTGGAGGCGGGCGGAACCGGCGAAATCGCCTTTGCCAGTCAACCGAAGCTGACATTTCCCGTCCGCATCCGTCAGATTGATCCAGTCGCGGAGGCGAAACCGACCGGCACCGTTATCCTCGCTCGCTGCGCGCTCGCCGAAAATCCTGCCGACTGGTGGCGGCCCGGCATGAGCGGGATCGCAAAACTCGATGCCGGACGGCGCAGCCCGGGCTGGATTCTGACCCGGCGGACCGTGGATTATCTGCGGCTCCATCTTTGGTGGTAACACGATGAGCGACGAAGGCACATTCAGCGAATCATGGTATCGCATCGCCGGTCACCGCGTGGCATTGCGTCCTCACGTCGTGGTGCGGCGGCAATATTTCCGCGGTGAGCGGTATTTTGTCCTGCACGATCCCTTCAGTAATCAATTCTTTCGCGTCCGTCCCCCGGCCTACGAGTTCATCGCCCGGCTCCATATCGGAAGAACGGTCGAAAGCGTGTGGCACGAGTGCATCGAAACCAGTCCGGAGGAGGCCCCGGGGCAGGAGCAGATCCTCCGTCTCCTCGGTCAGCTCCACGGAGCAAACCTGCTCCACTCTGACATCCCGCCCGACACGGCGAAAATGTTCGACCGTTACGAAAAGCGCCGGGTTCGGGAAGCACGTAACAAATGGCTCAATCTGCTGTTCACCCGCTTTCCGCTGTTCGATCCTGATTCGCTGCTGAAGCGGATGCTCCCGCTGCTCCGTGTCGTGTTCAGTGTGCCCGGCGCGCTGATCTGGCTCATCGTGGTGGGTGCGGGCATAAAAGTTGTCATTGATCACGCCGCGGAGTTTGGCGCGAGTGCCATGGATACGCTCGCACCGCAAAACCTGCTGCTCCTCTACGCGGGAACCGTCATCGCCAAGATCGTCCACGAATTCGGCCACGCGTGCGTCTGCCGGCGGCTCGGCGGGGAGGTGCATGTGATGGGGGTGATGCTGATGATTTTCACACCGCTCCCGTATGTCGATACCACTTCGTCATGGGCATTCCGCAGCCGCTGGGCCCGCGCGTTTGTCGGTGCGGCGGGAATGTACGCGGAACTGTTTCTCGCAGCACTCGCCGCATTCGTATGGGCCGCGACGGGTGACGGCACGCTCCACGCGATCGCATTTAATGTCATTTTTGTGGCCTCCGTCTCCACACTTATCTTCAACCTCAATCCACTGCTCCGCTTCGACGGCTATTACATCCTCTCGGACCTGTTGGAAATCCCCAACCTGCAGTTGCGGGCGTCGCGTCAGTTTACGCGCTGGATCGAGCGGTTTGCCTTTGGGGTGAAGAACCCGGCACCCGTGGCGGCAACCCGCCGCGAAGCCGCGTGGCTCGGAATCTTTTTTGTGGCGAGCACCGCCTACCGGCTAGTGGTCACGACCGCAATTCTGCTGTTCGTGGCGGGTCAATTTCTCCTCCTTGGACTTATCCTTGCAGTGATCGGTGCGGCTGCATGGCTGCTTGTGCCGCTCTGGCGTGGAATACGTTACCTCGCGAAAGGACCGGCGCTCGGCAGACAGCGGCGCCGGGCTGTAATCGTTTCCACCGCTACCCTCGCTGCCATCGCAGCGTTCCTGTTTGCCGTCCCCTTTTCAAATGACCTCCGTGCGCCCGGCGTCGTGGAGGCAGCAGAGTATTCCGTGGTGAGCACGGCGGCGGCGGGGCGTGTTGCGGAGGTGCTGACGCCCTCCGGCGGAGTGGTTGACAAAGGGCAGCCCCTCGTCCGGCTGGAAAATCCGGAGCTGGTTTTCGAACTTGCCGAAGCCGAGGCCCGGGCCTCCGAGACTTATCTGATGCGCCGGCAGGCCATGGAGACGCTGGTGGCGAACCTTGATCCGATTGATTCGCGCATCGCTGCCATTGAGCAACTCGTCTCCCGGTTGCGCGCGCAACAGGCGTCACTGGTCGTCCGCGCAGAACACGCCGGACTCTGGCACGCGCCGGAACTGGCGTCGTATCTCGGCGAATGGATTCCCCGGGGGAAGGAGATCGGGCAAACGGTCGGCACGGGAGCCATCCGTTTCTCTGCCGTTGTTTCCCAGGAGGACGCGTCGCGGCTGTTCGAGCGCAAGCTGGACGGCGGCGAAGTGCGGCTCCACGGACAGGCGGAACGGGTGCTCGCCGTCGAGGAAGTCAGCATCATTCCCGCGGATCGCCGGAAGCTGCCGTCCGCCGCCCTCGGCTGGCGGGGTGGCGGAGAAGTGGCGATTGCCGGAGATGAAAGTGGACAGGAGGCCCGCGAAGGGTTTTTCGAAGCGCGGGCGACGCTGGCCCCGGATGCCGGTGCCGTGATAACGCACGGCGCATCAGGCGCGGTCCGTTTTGAACTGCCGCGCGAACCTCTCGGAGTGCAGTGGGTGCGCAAACTCCGGCAAATGATGCAAAAGCGCTTCGGTGTATGACAGCAGCATGGGAACATTCGATCTGCGACCTGCGCCAGCCGGAGAAGATCCCGCGGGGGCTTGATGCCGCGGCGCACCTGTGCGCCGGAGCGGTAAAAGGCTTGCGGGGCAAGGCCGCGGTGCGGCGCGATACGGAGGCGGTCGAATCGCTTGCCGGCACCCTGTCTGACGTGAGTGATGCCGTGCTTCGCGAACAGGCCGCGGAGATGCGCTCGTATTTTCGCAGACATCCTGACGCCACGGATGATCGTCTTGCCGCGGCACTCGCCATTGTGAGGGAAGCCGCTATCCGGACTCTCGGGATGCGGCCCTACAAGGTGCAAATCATGGGCGCGCTGACGCTGCGGCACGGCTTACTCGCGGAGATGGCAACCGGGGAGGGAAAATCGCTCACCGCAGCACTCGCCGCGGTGCTCGCGGCATGGACCGGACGCCCCTGTCACATTATCACGGTGAACGACTACCTCGCTGCGCGCGATCCGGAGAAAATGCGCCCGCTCTTCGAGTTTTGCGGTGTTAGTGTGGGATGCGTCACCGGCCCGATGGAACCGCCCGACCGCGCCCGGGGGCACGCGGCGGACATCACCTACACGACGAGCAAGGAGATCGTCGCCGATTTTCTGCGGGACCGGCTGGCACTGGGCCCGCGGCAGCGCGCGGCACAATGGACGACCCGCCTGCTGTGGCAACCGGACGACACGGCGCGCCGTGGCGTAGTCATGCGCGGTCTGCACACCGCCATCGTGGATGAAGCCGACTGCGTGCTCATTGATGAAGCAGTGACGCCGCTGATCATTGCCGGTGGCGGCGCCAGCGGCACCGCGGAAGCGTTCTCATCCGCATGGCAGACCGCTGCGGCGATGGAACCCGGAGTGGATTACCGGCGCGATGAACGGTTCCGCGAAATCGAAATGCTTCCGCCCGGCATCGAACGCGCGGAATTGCTCAGTGAACGCATGCCAGGACCGTGGCGTGCCTCCATCAGGTGCCGGGAACTGGTGCATCAGGCGGTGATCGCCCGGGAGTATTTCCACCGCGGCAAGCAGTACATTGTGCGGGATGACGAGGTGATCATCGTGGACGATTTCACGGGCCGCCTCGCATTGAAACGCAAGTGGCGGCACGGGTTGCATCAGGCCGTCGAAGCCAAGGAGGGCGTGAAAATCTCGTCCCTCGACGAGACGCTGGCGCGCCTGAGTTTTCAGCGGTTCTACCGGCTCTTTCATCATCTTGCGGGGATGACGGGCACCGCGAAAGAAGCCGGAACTGAGTTCTGGCAGATTTACCGGCTGCCGGTCCTGACCATTCCCACGAATCGGCCGTGCCAGCGGCGTGAACTGCCCGACCGCGTCTTTTCCACCGTGGAGGAAAAGTGGCGTGCCGTGGCGGATGAAGTCGAGTTGATCCACGCAACGGAGCGGCCCGTGCTCGTCGGCACCCGGAGCGTCGCTGCGAGCGAGGCCCTGGCGGAATCGCTGCATGAGCGCCATCTCAAATGCGCCGTGCTGAATGCTGAGCGGGAAAGCGAGGAGGCGCAGATTATCTCCCAGGCCGGGCAGCGCGGACGCATCACCATTTCCACTAACATGGCGGGTCGCGGCACCGACATCCTGCTTGGTGAAGGTGTGGCCGCACTGGGCGGTCTGCACGTCATCGCGACCGAGCGGCACGAGTCGCGAAGAATCGACCGTCAGTTATTCGGACGCGCGGGACGTCAGGGCGACTCTGGCAGCGCCCAGGCGTTCCTGAGCACAGAGGACGAGTTATTCCGCCGCTTCGTGCCCGCGGTCCTGCGCAGTCCCGCACTCTCCGGCGTCGCCTGCCGGATCGCCCAGCGCACCGCGCAGCGTCTCGCCTTCCGGGCGCGCCGCAACGTCCTCGAACGCGATACCTGGCTGGATGAATCCCTCTCCTTCGCCGGACGCGAATGACCGCGCAGTGAAATCCGCTCACCCTCAGTTTCCCGCCGGAAACGTCAGGCTGATTTCCAGCCCGTGCGGCTGACGGTTGGCCGCGGTAACCTGCCCCCCGCAGGCCTCGACACAGCTTTTGACAATGGCGAGACCGAGTCCGGTGCCTCCGTGGTCCCGGCTGCGGTCGGTATCAGGGCGGAAAAACGCTTCGAAGAGTCTGGGCAGTGCGTCATCGGGCACCCCGGGGCCGTCATCGGAAACAGTGACGATCGTCCGGTGCCCACCCGGAACGGCGCTGACAAGCACGGGCCCGGAATCGCCGGCGTAATCCAGGGCGTTGCGAATGACGTTACCCAGCGCGCGGGCGAGAAGGTCAGGTTCGGCGCGCACGGTGACGTCATCAGGGATTTCGATCTGCACGGCGTTGTCAGGATAGCCGGTGCCCTCGCGGGCGGCGACTTCATGCACAAGACCTGAGAGGTTCACGTCACTGATGGTGAGTTCGCGGTGCAGGCTGGCTTTGGAAAACTGGAGCAACTCCTGTACGAGATGACTCATCTGCTGGAGTTCCTCGCTGAGGGTTTCGACATAACGGCGCTGTTTGTCGTCGGCGGCCCGGGTCTCCAGAATACCGAGCGCGGCCTGCATCCTGGAAATGGGCGAGCAGAGTTCGTGCGCGATGTCGCCGGTGAAACGCCGCTGGCCCGTGACATAGCCGTCGAGCTGCTGCGCCATGCTGTTCACCGCCTGGGCGAGACGACCGAGTTCGTCGCCCCGGTTCTCCTTTATCCTGACATCGAATTTCCCCTGCGCCATCTGTTCAGTCGCGCGCATGGTTTCTTTCACCTTGCCGGTGATGCCGCGCACGACCGGCAACCAGAGCAGCGCGGAAAAGCCGAGCGCCGCACCAATGCCGATGAGCCACGGCTTCGCATCGAAAAGCAGGCCGCCGGTAAAAATGGAGCCGGTATTGATAACATAAACGATCGGCTGACGCGGACCCACACCGGCAGCGAGGGGCGGAGGCGGCACCATGATCACGGCCCAGTATTGTTCAGGATCGCCGGCCCGGGCGAGGAGCTTGCCGTACTGACTGGGCATCAGATTCGCGGCGGGTGGTGACTGCCGTGGCGGACCATCGCGGAAATCCTCCGGTCCTCCCGGTTCCTCTTCCGGCCCGGGAGGCCATCCGCCTTCCCTCCGGGGAGGGCGAGGCGGGCGGCTGCCCTGCGGTCCTGGACCGCGGGCGGCGCGAAGAATGAGATCGTTTGTCAGGGATTCCGGCAGCGTCAGTTTCGTGCCGGCGAGGTGGTCCGCCGGCCCGCGCAGCAGCGCCGCCCTGACACCGTGTGCGGTTTCGACTTCCCGCACCAATTCATCCCACTGCGCCTGCGGCGTCGTGGACAAACGCTGAAACATGCGTTCACCTTCCGCCTGGAGTTTGGCGGAGATGAAACTGCCGATGAAGGAGTCAAGCCCGTGCCGCAACGGCGCGCGCATCACGAGTCCCATCGCCACGCCGATAACGGCGACGTTCAGGAGGAACCAGAGCAGGATGCGGGCGTAGAGAGGAAGGCGCACGGGGCGGGGTTGTCGGTT
>JANNVM010000216.1:0-10754 GCA_031414455.1 Verrucomicrobiota bacterium | reverse complement strand
GAATGAAATGCGGCTGGGGATGCTTGATGCCGGTGAGTGCCTCATTGATGACCTTTCTGTCAGGGCGAATCCTGACGGGGCCGCTACTCAGTTGATTCAAAACGGCAATTTCGAAACCCTGCCCGCGGGATCGAAGTGGCGGCTGCTCGGCAATCACCGCACCAGTGCCGTCATCGAAGAGCCCGGAAATCCGGCGAACCATGTGCTCCGCCTCAATGCGAGCGGCCCGCACGAAACCAATCACAATCACGCGGAATCCACTTTCGTTCCTGACACTCTGCTTTCCGCAGCCACCACCTACGAGGTGAGTTTCCGCGCCCGCTGGCTGGCCGGCACGAATCAACTCAATACGCGCGGCTATTACCAGCGTCTGGCAAAGACCACGGAACTGCCCATCCCCTCGCGACTGGGCACACCGGGGGCGGCCAATTCGCGTGTCGTCGCCAACGCGGGCCCGGCAATCTCCGGACTCACGCATTCTCCTGCCGTGCCCGCCGCCGGATCGCCGGTCACCGTTTCGCTTTCCGCAACCGACCCTGACGGTGTCGCCTCCGCCACCCTGCGCTTCCGGCTCAATGGCGCAGCCTCCTTCACATCAACGCCGATGGCATTAGTCTCCGGCAAATGGACGGCGCTCATCTCCGGGCAGGCCGCGGGTGCCGTGGTGCAGTTTTACACCGAAGTCCTCGACGTGCCCGGAGCCTCCGCCTTCGGGCCACCCAAAGGCAGCGACTCCCGCGCTCTCGTGCAGTGGGCCGACAGCCAGAGCTCGGCGCTCCAGGCGCACCAGTTTCGCCTCATCATGCTCTCCGCGGACCGCGATTTCCTCCTCGCCACCCTGAACCGTCTCAGCAACGAGCGCATCCCAGGGACACTCATTTACCGGGGCTCGGAGATCTTCCACGACGTCGGGGTGCGCCTTCAGGGCACCGCTGCCGGCCGGATTCGCGACGGTGAACAATATCCCAGCTACGACATTGGCTTCCCGCCCGATCATCTCTTCCGCGGCGTGCATGATTCCATCGGCATTGATCGCTCCGGGCGCGGACCGGTCCCTCGTCAGCAGGACGAAATATACGTCCGCCACACCTTTCATCGCGCCGGCGTCCCCTGCCCGGTGGATGACCTCTGTTATTTCATATCTCCATTCACTGTTCACACCGGCACCGCCATTCTCCAACTCGCGAGCTACGGTGGACTATGGGCCGACTCGCAGTTTAATGAGGACGGCACGGTCTTCAATTGGGACATCACCTACGATCCTGATTTCGGAGCGCTCTCGGTCGCCGGGAACCGGGAAAGCCCCAAGAATCCCGTCCCTCACAGCGGCCATGTGGCGACGGACCTGGCAAATCTCGGCGATGACAAGGAGCAGTACCGCGGGCCGTTCGACATTCGTGCCGGAAAACGCCGGGACGACTACCGCGCGCTCATGACACTCTGCAAAACGATGGCGCTTCCCGACGCGCAACTCGCCCTCCAGGCTCCGCAGGTCCTGGACCTTGATGAAGTCCTGCGTTGCACCGCCCTCGTCAATCTGTGGAGCATCGGAGACACTTACTACACCGGCGGACTGCAGCATAACATCCGTCTCTTCACGCCCGATGATGCCACCGGCGTCAACTTCCTGCCGTGGGACATGGATTTTGTTATGAACGGGGGGGCAGGCATGGCGCTCATCCCCGCCGGCGCCACCAACAATCTCAGCCGCCTTATCAACAACATCCCTGGAAACAAACGGCTCTATCTCGGTCACGTCAGGCACCTCTGTGCCACAGCCTTCAAATCCAGTTATATGACGCCGTGGCTCTCGCACTTTGGTGCGGTCGTCGGTCAGAATTTCAGCGGCACCGCCGGCTTCATCGACGCCCGCTGTGCCTCCGCCACCACGCAGATTGCAACGCTCGCCCCCTCCGCAGCCTACGCCATCACCACGAACAGCGGTGCGGACTTCAGCGTCGCCGCCAATTCAGTCGTGCTCGACGGCACCGGATGGATCGATATCCACGAAATTCGCCGTAAGGACAGTGAGGATCCGATTGCGATTACCTGGCCGGCCATCAGCACGTGGCGGGCAACGTTGCCACTGGTCTCCGGGCCGAATGTGATCGCGCTGGAAGCCTACGACTTCGACGGCGTGCTCATCACCACCAAAACGATCACCGTCACCAACACGCTGATCGAACCCCTGCCCCGCGACTTCCTGCGCATCACGGAACTGCACTATCATCCGGCGAATCCAACCACTCCCGGCGAACTGGCTGCCAGCGCTGCGGACACGGACTTTGAATTCATTGAAATCAAGAACACCGGCGCACAGCCGTTGAGTTTGAATGGTGTTCACATTGCCACCGGGCTGGACTTCGCCGTGCCCAATGGGATCACACTCGCCGGAGGACAGTTCGCAGTCATTGTCAGGAAACGCACCGCGTTCCAGGCCCGCTACGGTAATGCCGCAATCATCCTCGGCGAATACCTGACCGACGCTCTGTCCAATGGCGGCGAAACGGTGACGCTGCTCGACAATACCGGTACCGTCATCCAGACCATTACCTATGCCGATGCATGGTTCCCCTCCACGGACGGCCCTGGATGGTCCATGGTTGTCCGCGATGAGAGCGCCGCAGCGCCGGACCTGGACTCCGCGGCCTCATGGGCCATCAGTTTCCAAAAACACGGCAATCCCGGCAGTTCCAACGGCACCATTGTCTCCACCGAATTCGAAGGCTGGCGCCACCAGAACTTCACCGCCACCGAACTCGCTGACCCGCTCGTCAGCGGGCCCAACGCCGCACCGGGCGGATTGTCCAACCAGCTTCGTTACGCCCTCGGCCTGACACCTTCGCAGCCGGCCGCCGCCGGCCTTCCGACAGCCGCCCTCAGCGGCGCACAGATTGAATTCTCCTATCGCCGCCTGAAACTGCCGCTGGATCTCCAATACGCGCCCGAATCCTCCACCAACCTCAGCAACTGGCTGCCCGACTCCACCCCCGTCTCCGTCGCCGACAACAACGACGGAACAGAAACGGTCACCGTCCGGTTCCCCGCCGGCTCGCGGAGATACCTCCGTCTCAGCGTTACCGGGCCGCAGTAAGCCTGAACCCTGAGTTGAGTGCTTCGGGAATGATCGGCACGCGAGTGTGCGAGAGCCGGACATCACCGTGCCCGTGAATTGCCTGCGGACTGGCAAACATTGATTTCAGTCTTGCCTCAGTTTGGAAAAGAAGGTGCATGCAGGAGCGGAAAACGCTGCCCGCAGCATGGGCATGGCGGCACCCGCGGGCGAATTCGTAACTCTCCAACTCTTGCAGGAGCAATCGCCTTGGCAAACATACCAGATGATTTCCATCCCTCCCTCCCGCAGGCAGTTCATGCAGTTCCTTGGTGCCGGCGGGGTTATTGCCGCGGGCACGAGGATTCTTCCCGGCTGGCTGTGCGCAAGGGATGTTGAAGGCACCGGCAGCCCCGCCCATGCACCGTTCTTTGATGGTATCCGCTTTGCGCCCGTGCCTCCCGACCGGGAGGACCGGCTGCAGATTCCGGAGGGGTATCAGCAGGAGGTTTTGCTGCGCCGCGGGGATGTGATCAATTCCCGGGGAGAACAGTATGGGGACTGCAACGACTTCGTCGCCACCATCAGTCGCGGACCGGACACTGCATGGCTGTGGGTGAATCACGAAGCGGTGCATTTCGCGGCGCTGCACGGACCGGGGGCGGTTGATCTGAAAGCGGAGTTGTCAGACGATGCCGCGGCAAAGTGCCTGCAAATGATGGGAGGCACCTGTCTTGAATTGAAGCGCAACGCGAACGGCCGCTGGCGCCCCGTGGTCCCGGGAGACAACAACTTCCGCGTGGACGGCATTTCCTCGAAATTACGGTTCACCGGTCCGGCCGCGGGCTCGCCACTCCTCGGCGGGAGCACCGGGGCCATTGGGACGCTCGCCAACTGCGGCGGGGGAGTCTCGCCATGGGGCACCTTCTTCAGTGCCGAGGAAAACTTCCAGGACTTTGTCGGCTGTGAGGAGATGAAGGAAAAACCTGTTGTTATTCTGCCTGAAAAATTTCTCCGTCCACAGTCTCACTATGGCTACATGGTAGAAGTCGATCCGGATACCCGGGAACTGTTCAAGCACACTGCGCTGGGCCGGTTCTCCCATGAGAACATCGCCTTCACCCTGACAAAAGACGGGCGGCTCGCGGCCTACATGGGGGATGACAAGGCCAACCAGCATCTTTACAAGTTCATCTCCCGGGGTCGCTATCAGGCCGGCAGGAACAAGGCCAATCGGACCCTGCTGAACGACGGCGATCTCTTTGCCGCGGATGTGGCCGGAGGAAAATGGAAGCGTCTTGCGGACGCTCCAGGATTTGATGCCGCCCGGATATGCGTCAATACACGTCAGGCTGCCGAAGCCGCCGGAGCCAGTCCGCTGCCTCGTCCGGAGGACGTGGAAGTGCATCCGCTAACCGGTGATGTTTATGTGGCTTTGACCGCGTGGCAGCCCGAAAAACCCGGGCCAGCCGCGTGGCAACAGGGTGCGATCGCCCGACTGAAGGAGGCCGGCGGTGACCCTGGCGCTTTGGAATTCACCTGGGAGGTATTCGTGCGGGCGGGTGAAGAGGCCGGTCTCGCATGGCCTGACAATCTGACATTTGCCCCGGACGGCACGGTCCTGACGACCACCGACTGGAAAATGGCCGCGGAGACGAAACCGGGAACGGCCCAGGAGCACTTTGGCAATAACATGCTGGCCGTTGTCGAAACTGAAGGGCCCGATGCCGGCAAGGTTCGCCGATTCGCCACGGCACCGCCCCATGCGGAGTTCTGCTCGCCGATCCTTTCGCCCTGCCGAAACGAGTTGTGGGTCAGCGTTCAGCACCCGGGACTTTCGGAAGACATGCCTGACAAACTGTCCAGTCACTGGCCTGACGGCGGAGAGGCAAAACCATCCTCTGCGCTCGTCTGCATCTCCCGGGCCTGAGCGCCGACGCGTTCTAACGTCCGCTGATCAGGGAGTCGATTTCCGCTGCTGTCCGCTTTCGCAGTCCGTCCTCCTCGATGGCGTCCGCCCACAAGGCGGCGGAACCGGATTGCCGCAGGGCGAGGTGGCGGGCGACACCGGCAAAATACCCGTCGCGCAGCCGGCCCGGAGGCAAACTGTTGAGCCAGCTCGCAAGCGACCGGTCTGCGGTGCCCGCCCATGCCTCGATTACCGGCATGAGACCGTCCCCGCCGCCGGAATGCATTTGAGACGTGGCCCAAAGCGACAGTCCGGAGGGATCAGAGGCAGTCCAGCGGTCGAGCAACAGGGCCAGACTCGTGTCGCGGATACTGCCGGCGGAAAGGGTCAGGGCCAGGCCCGTTGCGGTGCGAACACTCCGTTCCGCCACCGTGGCGATGACGCCGGCGCTGAGTATGGCCTTGTCTCCATCGGATGTCAGGGTAGCCGCCCACTGCAACGCCTGTTCCGGATCCTGTTCTGCCCACTGCGCCGCCACAGCCCTGAGCCCGGCGGTTCTGGCTTCCGTGCATGGACTGGCGACGAGAAACGCCGCAGCGTCTTCAGGCGCCCGGGCAACCCATTTTTCCAGCACCACGACAATTGGTATCATTCCGGAATCAGCGGACGCCCCGGTGACGGGACCGCAGTTTTGCAGAACCCACGCTGCCGCGGCAGCGGGATCGGACTCGGCCATCTGCTCAACCACGGGCAAAAGGGCAACGGCCCGGTCGGCAATGGATTTCAGGCGCAGCGCAGCGTCTGTGGCAGCATGAATGTCAAACGCCGACCATTCGGAAAAAACTGCCCTGACAGACTGCTCACGGAACCGGCCTTCGAGCATGAGAGCCATTTTCAGCGCGCCGCCGGGGTTCTCCTCCGCCAGACCGGCGACAATCGCGGGCATCAGTTGCCAACGCAACTCTCCGTCCGGCAGGGCGATGGCCCACGCCATGGCGGCATCAGGGTTCGTATCCATCCAGCCGACCAGCAGTTCCGCGGCAAAATCGTCACGTCCGTGCAGGTCACGGCGGACTGCCGCCATTCGGACAGCACCCTCCGGGTCCAGTGCCGCCCACTGCCGCAACAAATCCATGACCGTGCTGCTTTCCAGTTCCCCGGGAAGGATCGGCCCGGAGGCCGTTAACCGGCGCCGGATTGCGTTCACGGTCGCGGCAAGACCACGCCCCGTGTTACCGCCCTCCGAAACAACGCACTCTCCGGATCGAAATGACGCAACTCCATCAGCCGTCAGGCCTTCGGCTGCGGGTCGCTCAGTGACGCCAGGCACGCGGCACCACAGGGTCACCCCAGTCAGCAGAGCACCAGCGGCTGTCATTCGTGCCTGAAAGGTTTTTGGAAGGACGCCAAGCAAAGGTGAAAGGCTGCGGATGCTGTTCATAAAATTTCAAAACGGCGGTGTTATAATCCGCTAGTTTGAATCTGCAACAACTGGACTGCAACAAGTCCGTTGCATTTGCCAGGCAACGGGATCGTTGCAATAGGTTTATTGCCGTGATGCGATTCCCACCGCATTCTCAGAGTGATGCTTCTCAATTCGAAGTCTGCATGAATAACCGCCAGCGCATTCATCCATTTTTGTTTTTCGCCCACAGAGCGAAGATGGCGGGACTGACGGCATATATGACCATTTTGTGCAGTTTTCCTTTGGATGCCAGTGCCCATGGAGACCTCCATATTGGGATATATGAACTGACCCTGCAGATAGAAAAAGAGCCCGGCGCAGAACTTTATCTCAAGCGCGGCGATCTATATCGTCAGGACACCAACTACCCGGCTGCCCTGGCGGATCTTGAGCGCGCCGCGGGGTTGAATCCTTCGCTTGCGGCGGTCAGCCTCTGCCGCGGACACACACAATTCGAGGCACGGCAATACCGGCTCGCCCTGCCTCCCCTGAACCAGCTTTTGTCCGGCTGCCCCGATCATCCCGCCGCGCGCCTCCTCCGTGCCCGAACCTGCGTCGCGTTGGGCGATCATGCATCCGCGGTAAAGGATTATGACCATCTGGTGGCCATTACGCCCTTTCCGCCGCCGGATTGCTATCTTGAACGGGCGGAGTCGCTGAAGTCCCTTGGCAAAGAGCAGGAAGCCATTCGCAGCCTGGACGAAGGTATAGCCCGCACCGGCAATCTCCAGACTCTGCAGCAGGCTGCTATCTGCATAGAACTCAGGATGAACCGTTATGACGCCGCACTGGCGCGGGTGGACCTCATCCTTCCGTCGCTGCAGCGCCGGGAATTCTGGCACGCACGCCGCGGAGATATCCTCGAAGCCGCGGGCCGGCACGGCGAGGCGCAACGCGCGTGGCGGGAGGCGATGGCTTCAATCGCCGCCCTTCCTGACCACCACCGTGCGGTCAAACCGGTCGCCGGCCTTGCCGCCGCCCTCAGCAGGAAACTCTGCGCAAACCCTTCCGATACCAGCAAGACCAACCAACCCTCAGCCCCGCAAATCCGACCACCCCCATGAACAAACACCTTCTGTCAGCCCTCCTCCTTCTCCTGTCACTGCCTCGCGTTCAGGCACAAACCCTGACGAGGGGCCCCTATCTGCAAAACGCCGGCACCACCGCCATCACCGTCAGATGGAGGACCGGCACAGCCGCCGACAGCGCCGTGCGTTATGGAACCACAGCCGGCAGCCTCAGCCAAATTGTCAGTGTCAGCGGAATTCGCACTGAACATGAGGTGCGCCTGACAGGACTGACACCTGACACGAAGTATTTTTACTCAGCAGGCACGTCCGCCGCGGCTCTTGCAGGCGACGCTACTTATTACTTCACAACCGCCCCGGTCGCCGCGAAGCCCACCCGCGTATGGGTGCTGGGGGACGCCGGCAATGGAAGCGAAGGACAGATTCAGGTGCGGGATGCCTATTACAATTTCTCACGGAACCGCGACACGGATCTCTGGCTTATGTTGGGTGACAACGCCTATAATAGCGGCACCGACTCTGAATATACCGACTTCCTGTTCAATATTTACCCCGCGATGCTGCGGAAATCGCCACTGTGGTCCACGCTGGGAAATCATGACGCCGCCAGTGCGGACTCGCCGACTCAGAGCGGCCCCTACTATGCACAGCACACATTTCCGAAACAGGGGGAATGCGGAGGCGTGGCCTCCGGCAGCGAAGCTTATTACTCTTTCGATTACGGCAATATTCATTTCATATGCCTTGATTCCGCGGACACAAACCTCGCTGCCAACGGAGCGATGGCCGCATGGGTGACGAGTGATTTGCAGAACAACGGTAAAGACTGGACCGTCGTTTTCTTCCATCATCCCCCGTATTCAAAGGGGTCCCACAATTCCGACACCGAAAGCCAGTTGATTTCCATGCGCACGGTCTTCAATCCGATCCTCGAAGCCTATGGCACGGACCTTGTGCTCTGCGGTCACAGCCATTCCTACGAGCGCTCGAATCTCCTCGACGGTCACTACGGATCGTCCGCAACGTTCAACAGCGCGACCATGGTGAAGCAGGCCGGCAGCGGACAGGGTGCCGGCGCCTACACCAAAACCGCCCCCGGGCCGGTTCCGCATCAGGGCACCGTTTATGCGGTCCCCGGAGCTTCCGGAAAGGCCGGCGGCGGTGCCCTCAACCACCCCGCCATGTGGATCTCCTTGAACGTTCTCGGATCCATGGTTCTCGACTTCAATGGAAACCGGCTGGACGCGATCTACCTCGACAACGCAGGCTCTCAGCGGGACACTTTCAGCATGATCAAAGGGGGGGCCGGCAATGCGCTGCCGGCTCTAAGCATCACCAGTCCTCCCCATGCTGCCGCCTACGCTGCTCCGGCAACGATCACCATCAACGTTACGGCCTTCGATCCCGACGGCTCGGTGGAAAGAGTTGATTTTTATTCGGGCACAACCCTACTCGGCACTGACACCAGCAGTCCCTACAGTCTCACCGTGAGCAATGTGCCGGCCGGCAGTTCCGGCCTGACGGCTGTGGCCACTGACAACACCGGAGGCGTTGCCATCTCCTCCGCGGTGGCGATAACCGTGAGCAACCCCGGAAACGCCGCGCCGGTGGCATCGCTAACCAGTCCCGCAGGCGGCGCTGTCTTCACTGCCCCCGCGACAATCCTCATCAGCGCCTCCTCCGCTGACAACGACGGCACCGTAACGGGTGTAGACTTCTACGCAGGCTCCACATTGCTGGGGACCGACACCAGCAGCCCGTACAGTTTCACATGGAGTAACGCGCCGGCCGGCACTTACCTCATGACGGCCGTCGCCACCGATAATGGCGGTGCTGCGGGATCCTCACCGATTATCGCGGTAACGGTCAAACCCGCCGGCAGTTTGACCACCGTTTCGTTCCGCAACGGCATCCGCGGCTATTACGGCATGATCGACACTCACATCCGAAGGGAACGCGCCACCACCTGCTACGGAAATGCCACCAGGCTGAAGGCCGACGGGAATCCTGAATTCGCCATCCTGCTTCGCTGGGATCTTTCCGCAGTCCCGGCTGGCGTAAAGGTGACGGATGCCACCCTCACATTCAACGTGACAGATGTGAGCAGCAACGTTTACGAGTTTTACGCTCTGGGCCGGGCGTGGAACGAATCGTCTGCCACCTGGAATCAAGCGGCCACTGGAGTGAAATGGGCAAACCCAGGTGCCAGCGATACGGCAACCGACCGGGGAAATGCGGTTCTGGCAACCCTCATCGCACCTTCGACAGGAACCCGGACGATCACTCTAAATGCTGCCGGTATCGCTGCCGTGCAGTCCTGGATCAACAACCCGGGAACGAATAGCGGACTCATTCTTCAGGACTTTGCCAATTCAAATGCCGTGGATATAAGTTCCAGCGAAGCCGCCACCGTGACTCAGCGCCCGCTTATCACCATCACCTACCAGTGAAGCGAGACTGACCGCTCGCAGACGCAATCCCCCACTCGCCCCTGGGTTCAGCGAGGCGACCCACCTGGGGATTCCAGTGGGAAAGCTTCGCGGACAGGCGCCCGCCTCCGCGGACAGATACCGGATTGCTTGAACTGCGCGGAACGGAGGACCCGCACCCGGACAGACGTCGAAAAGCAAGGGCAGAGCATCCAGGAAAGTGGCGCACGGCGATCACCACCCTGCCGGCACACCCCGATTGGGGAATGAAATTGTTCTCGCAGCGAGGGTGGCGGCTTTGCAGGGTGTCTGAAAATGTCGAGCATCCAAATTAGTTTCGCGGCCTGTGCCGCCGCTCTCGCAGCCAGCGGCTGGCCCTCCGCCGCCGGCGAGTTCAGGGAGCCGGTGCATCCGCGGCGGAACGTGGAGGAGTTTGCGCCAGTGGAGGCGAAGTTCGTGAGGTTCACTATTCTGGAAACGAGCAGCGGCAGCGAACCCTGTCTCGACGAACTGGAACTGTACGGCCCGGAGGCACCGGCACGGAATCTGGCTCTCGCGGAAAATGGTGTGATTGCGCGCGCCTCCGGAACGCTGCCGAAATACGGTATCCACGCACTCCGTCATGTGAATGACGGCATTTATGGAAACGGGCACAGCTGGATTTCCGATACCCGCGGCACCGGCTGGGTGGAGCTGGAACTGCCTGCGGCAGCGCGCATCAACCGCGTCGTCTGGGGCCGCGACCGCGAAGGGAAATTTATTGATCGCGTGGCCACAGATTACCGCGTGGAGGTGGCAACGGAACCGGGAACCTGGCAGCCCGTGGCGTCGTCTGCAGACCGCACAGCGCCGGTTATTGTTCAGGGCGGCA
>JANNVM010000215.1:0-4570 GCA_031414455.1 Verrucomicrobiota bacterium | reverse complement strand
AGCCCCAATTCATCTTCAGCGCGCCCGGCCGGTCACTCTGTGAGTTCCGCATCCGCATCCATCGTTTCCTCTTCGGTGCCGGAGGAGAGCATGACGACGTTCACGATTTGGAAGGCGAAGAGCGTCAGCCACAGTGCGCCGATGGTGCCGAGGACAAACCACACTGCCTGCTGATGACGCAGGGCCTTTTCCAGCTCGTGCATCCGGTTGGCGGCACGGAGACGGGTGATGGCTCCTGCATAACGGAACAGCCGGGGCGCGACATAGAGACAGCCGGCGGCGAGGGCGAAGGAGAAGATCAGTTCGAGGCGCAGGATCAGCGCACCCGCGGTGCCGGGTTCGATGATTCCGGTTTTGAGAGACATGCTCAGTTTCCGCCACTCGCTGGTGGACCTGACAACGGTAAGGATCCCGAACAGCATAAAGACCCACGCGCAAATGAGAGCCCAGCCTTTGGTGGCGAGAAGACTGCGAACGACAGCTCCGGGCGCCGGAGGTGAAGCGCCGGGCGTGGCCATAAGACGCGGAGCCCTGACCGCCACCGGCGCAGCGGTGAAGGGTTGGGCTGGAGCCCGGCGGGGCTGCGGAGGGACGATCAGCGGCTTGCGCGGTGTGTCCGGCACGGGGGAAGGGTCCTCATTCATGCGGCATCAGCGGATCACAAACGTGAGTACGTAGAACAGTATCGCTCCGAGAAGCAGTGACGTAATGCCCAGCCATTTCCAGAACTCCTCATGCCGGGACAGCGCGTGGACAATGTCGCGTTCGCTGCGGGACTGAGCGGCGCGGCCCACGGCGAATGAACTCTGCATCAGTCGCAGCCCCGGCATGAAAACGAGCCCGGCGGCCAGCAGGGCAATAATCAGGATCAGCTTGACCATCACCGGTCCGTTCACGGCCACGAGCGTGTAAAGAGTACCCACGGCGATGCCCGCTCCGTTGACCATGAGGGCCAGCGCAGCCATGCGCATCCACCACTTTGTGGAGACCAGCGAATGCAGGGCCGCTTCCGAGATCACTCCTGATTCGCCCTCCGGCAGAAGTGGTGCCTGCGGGGCGCGGTAGGGGCTTTCACTGGAATCGTCGGGAGGGATCACTCGGTCGTCGATAGTGACTTCGCGCCGCAGGGTCAACGTGATTTTCCGGTGCCGGTCCGGTGCGGAGGGTATGGCCGCGGCGGGGCCGCCGTCTATTTCTCAGGCGGGAATACGGAAAAGACTTTGTTCGCAGCGGGGGGGATGCTACACTCGCGCGCTTACCGGCCTGCCAACCACACCCGCCACTCCGCACCCGTGCTCAGTCACAACCCAGAGGACTCCGCCTCGTCATCATCATCCGCCGTGCTTCCCGCGCTTACTGCCGGCGTGCCCGTGCAACTGATGCGGACCCTGGTGGTGGATCCCAATCCCGTCTCCGCCACCGCATTGCTCTCCCTCGTCGCGGGCCGCGGGCACGACGCCGGCCACTGCGCCTCCTTTGCCGAGGCCGAGGAGATTGTGAAGACCGCGCTGCCGGACTGCCTGCTCATCCGGCTCAATCACGCGACCGCCCCTGATGCCGCGGACCTCCTTCGCGTGGCGCGCCAGCGTCCCGGGCAGTGCCACATCGTCGCGGTCACCGACGGCGACGAACCCCCGGCGCGGGTCGATGCCTGGGTGAAGCGCGGGTTTGATGATTTCATCGCGGATCCCTCGCGCGGCGGGGAAGCGCTTTCCTCGGCGCGCCTCGCGATTGCAGAGCACAGCCTGATGCGCCGCCGCGACCGCGAGCGCACCGACGTTGACGCCGTGCGCTATGCCCGGCGTTACGAGGAAATCTTTCACCGGTCACCTGAGGCGGCGCTCGTCGTGTCGGCACGCGACGGGCTGATCATGGAAGCCAACGCCGCGGCCGAGCCGGTCCTCGGATTTGCCCGCACGGACATGCAGCAGCGTTATCTCTCGCTGGTGCTGCCAGACCTTTTCGACCGTGACGACTACGATCCCCGCGTGCTCGGCGTCTCGGACACGATGCAGATTTCCGAAGTCCGTCACCGCCGCCCGGACAGCACGCACTGCTGGCTCGATGTGCTCATCACGCGTATCCCGTGGACACCCGGCCAGGCGCTGCTCCTGAAGTTTCATGACGTGACGCTGCTCAAGGGCCGCGAAAACCGCCGCCTGCACGAAGCCCGCATGGACACGGCCAGCCGCGTCATGGCCGGCGCTGCGCGCGAACTCGGTGACGCCCTGACTTCACTTCGCGGACACCTCGAACTCCTCACGCGCCAGCCGTCAGCCCGTCAGGAGACGCGTGATTTGCTTCTCAGCGCCACGCAGTCGTGCGATGCCGCGGAGAATCTCGGACGCCGGCTCTCGCGTCTTGCCCGGGCTCCGCACGGCGGCGACCTCCGCAAGCGTCCGCTCTATCTCCGCCCGGTGCTGGAAAAATCCGTCACCTTCGCACTCCTCAATTCGCAGAGCCGTCCAGTCCTTCATCTGCCTGACGATCTCTGGCCGGTGGAAGCCGACGAGGCCGCACTGGAGGAAATCTTCCGGCATGTTGCGGAGAATGCGGGCGACGCTTCGCCGTCAGGCGGAACGGTTTTCGTGGAGGCTCTCAATCTCTACGATTCCACTCCCGGGGCGGGCACGCCTTCCGGCGTCAGACTGCGCTTCCGCGACCAGGGGCACGGCATCGCGGCGGATCATCTCGCGCGGGTGTTCGATCCCTGGTTCACCACCCGCAAGGGCAGAGAAGGCATGGGACTTGCGCTCGCCGCCGCTTCTGTCAGGGCGCATGGCGGTTACATGGAAATCGAATCCACGGCCGGCCAGGGCTGCACTGTCAGCATCTGGCTGCCGGTCAATCCCGGGCTCCTCAGCAGCAACTCCCCGCCTGCCGCCGCTTTGCCTGACACCTCCGGGCTGCCGCCGGTTCCCGCCCGCCCGCACGAGCGCCGCTCCCGGATTCTGTTCATGGACGACGAAGCCCCCATCCGCGACATCGTCAAAAAGATCCTCACTGCTCACGGCTACGATACGCATTGCACCGCCGATGGCCAGGAAGCGATGGACGCGTGGCGCCGCGCCCGCGATTTCGGCAGCCCCTTCGACCTCATCCTTGTGGACCTCGACGTCCGCGGCGGCATGGGCGGACAGGAAGCCGTCGCCCGCCTCAAAGGCGAATTCCCCGGCATCAAAGCCTTGCTCACGACCGGCTATGTGGACGATGTGCTCATGGAAACCTATCGTGAACACGGCTTCCTCGGTGTGATTCCGAAGCCCTTCCATCTCGATCTCCTCGTGCAGGCGATTGGACGCATCCTTGGGGTGAAGGGTAAGGAGTAGGCTCCGGTGTATAAGCCCCGGGAAGCGGTTCCCGGTTCCTGAGCCCGGAGCATTGCACACTGCTGAGAAACCAATGTCGTATCCCTTTGGATGGCCTGGAGTCGAAGGAAAGCACCGGCGGCTATGGCCGTCGCCCCGCATCCCGGATTTTCCGCCCATTGCCAGTCATATCACCGGTGGCTCCTCCGGCGGCGGGCCGGAGGGAATGCTGGAGACCGGCTCCGGCAGACTGGCAAGACGGCTGCGGAGAACTTCTGCGCGCATCGTGTCGCGCTCCCCGGCGCTGAGTTTGCGCTGCGCGGCGATCTGAAGGTGCGCCGGCTGGATTTCCACCAGCAGCGTATCGATCATCTTGGCTTCTGCCTGCGGCAACAGCCCGAGATCGCTGCCCATGCGCAGCATCGAGAGGTGCGTGAGCGCCTCCTTGCTCTCGAGAATGTGGGCAAAACGCAGCGTCGCGTAAGCGCGTCCCACATGGTCGAGAACCTTGTGAGGATTCTGCTCCACGAGTTTGTGCCGCGCATTGTGCTCGTGCGTAATGATCTGCTGGATGACCCGCTCCAGCCGCGCGATGATTTCGGTCTCGCGCTCGCCGAGCGTGTGCTGATTGGAAACCTGGAAGAGATTGGCGAGGGCCTCGGTGCCTTCACCATACAGTCCGCGCACGGCGAGGCCGATTTTGTTCACTGCGGAGATGACCTGATTCACCTGCTCGCTGAGGACGAGCCCTGGCAGATGCAGCATCGCACTGGCGCGCATCCCGGTGCCGAGATTCGTCGGGCAGGCCGTGAGATAGCCGAAGCGCTGATCGTAGGCGTAGGGCACGGCGCACTCGAGTTCTGTGTCCACGCGGTCCAGTGCGGCAAACGCGGCGCGCAGATCAAGGCCGCTGCGGATGCTTTGCATGCGGAGGTGATCCTCCTCGTTGATCATGATGGAGAGCGATTGATCGCGATTAATGACCGCCGCGCTGCCGCCGGACTTGGCGGCGTGTTCCCGGGAAATGAGGTGCTTTTCCACGAGCACCTGCTTGCGGATGGCGTCGAGATTTCCGAGGTCCTCGCTGAATCCGTCCTTCATTTCCGGAAGCGCCTCCACACGCGGCTGAAGCTGCTGCATGAGCGCCACCCGGTCCTCCTTCCGCGCCCAGCCGGGGAAGGAAGAACCTTCAAGATTCCGTGCGAGGCGGATGCGGCTGGTGAGCACGAAGTCGCGGTGCGGGCCGTCGTGCTGCATCCATT
>JANNVM010000214.1:0-9120 GCA_031414455.1 Verrucomicrobiota bacterium | reverse complement strand
CCACCCGGGGGAGGCACTCCCTGGTGCGCTGCGCTGGGTGCTGCACCTCTTCGGCGACGATTTCGTGACGCGCTGGGCACCGGACGGCAAAGTCTCCGGCTCACTCTACAATATGTTCGGAGCCATGCACGGCACGATCATGGTGTTCTTCGGCGTGGTGCCGCTCGGATGTGCGGCGTTCGTGAACTTCGTGACCCCTCTTCAGGTTGGCGCGCCGGATATGGCGTTCCCCCGCCTGAACATGTGGAGCTTCTGGCTATTTCTCGTCAGCGCCATTCTGATGGTCGGCAGCTTCTGGCTCCCCACTGGTGCTGCGCAGGCCGGCTGGACCAACTACTCGCCGCTCTCGGCCACCGTGATGAAAGCCACCGACGCGCACTTCTGGACCGGCCAGACGCAATGGCTCTTCGCGATGGTCTTCAATATTTCCGCCTCCCTGCTCGGTGCGATGAACGTGCTGGCCACGGTCATCAACCTCCGGGCCAAAGGCATGACATGGATGCGCCTGCCATTTTTCACGTGGGCCATGTTTATCATCGCCTTCCTGCTGCTGCTCGCGTTCCCGCCGCTCGAAGTCGCGGCCCTCATGCAGCTCAGCGATCAGGTGTTCGGTTCCAGCTTCTTCCTGCCGACCGGTCTCTGGACGGGAAGCGAAGGCATCATCTCCGTTTCCGGCGGCGGCCACCCGGTGCTCTTCCAGCACCTCTTCTGGTTCCTCGCCCACCCCGAGGTTTACGTCCTTCTGCTGCCCGGCATCGCGATTGTTTCCGAGATCATTCCCTGCAACACCCGCAAGCCGCTCTGGGGTTATAAATCCATGGTCTATGCCCTGCTGGCGCTCGCGTTCCTCAGTTTCATCGTCTGGGCGCACCACATGTATCTTACCGGAATGGGTACCGTAGTAGCCACCTTCTTCCAGTTCACCACGGTTATGATCTCCGTGCCGTCGGTCATTCTCATCACCTGTTTGATGATCTCGCTGTGGGGTGGCTCCATCCGCTTCCCGGTCCCGATGCTCTTCGCCACCGCGTTCCTGCCCATGTTCGGCATCGGCGGTCTGACCGGTCTGCCGCTGGCCTTCCCGTTCATTGACCTCTTCCTGCACGATACTTACTACATTATCGCGCACTTCCATTACATCGTCGCGCCAGGGGTGCTGTTCGGCTTGTTTGCCGGCATTTATCACTGGTTCCCGAAAGTGACGGGACGCATGATGAACAATCCCCTCGGCATCGCCCACTTCTGGGGATCGCTGATCGGAATGAATGTCCTCTTCGCCCCGATGTTCATTCAGGGTATGGCCGGATTCCATCGCCGCTGGTATGACGGCGGCAAGGTTTTCGAAAACATCTCCATGCAGAAGTATTCCTTCCTCGGATGGGAGGGCACCTTCCTTGATCTCAACATCCTCATCTCATGGGGTGCGTGGGGACTGGCACTGGCGCAGATTCCGTTTATCATCAATTTCTTCTGGTCCATCAAAGGCGGGAAAAAGGTGACCTCCGACAATCCGTGGAACGCCACCACTCTGGAGTGGAATACCCCCACGCCGCCACCGCACGGCAACTTCCTCACCGAGCAGATCGTCTATCGCGGCCCTTACGAATACAGCGTGCCGGGTGCCGAGAAGGACTTCAGCCCGCAGTGGGAACCCCTCACGCCTGCGGAACAGGCAGGCATCGAAGCCGAGACGGCCACGACGCACTAACCAGCGCCCCAACTTTTTCTCACGATGCAGATTCCCTACGAAGTCTCCGCCCGCCCCGACACCGGCCTCTATAATGCCAAGGTGGGTATTTGGCTGTTCCTTGCCTCCGAAGTCATGCTCTTCGGCGGCCTGTTCTCGTCCTACGTCTTCCTGCGCATCGGCGCGGATTTCGAATGGCCGTTCCATGAACTGAAGGTGCTGCCGGGCTTCATCAATACGATGGTGCTGATCGCTTCCTCCGTTAGTGTCGTGGCCGCATGGGCCTCGCTCAAGGCGCGCCGCTACGGCTGGTACAAGTTCAACATGATCTTCACGCTGCTCTGCGCCGTGGCGTTCATGGGCATCAAGGGCTACGAGTATTACGGGAAGTTCACCCACTATTCGCTGAAGTTCACTGACGGCAGCATTATCTCCGGCCACCCGGTCCATGAGGGCGGCAAACATCATGGTGACCGGATCGTCTTCGAAGCCTCCACCGTCACGATCAACCTTGAAAAGAGCAATCTCGAGTTCCTCGACAATCTGCGGACGAAGAGCAAGGACGGGGAGTATTCCCCGGCGGTGTCGCATGAATTGAAGTTCAAAACGTCGAAGGGGGACGAGATCACCCTGGATAAAGGCTGGTTTAAGACCCAGCACCGCGCCTTCATGGATGCGAAGACGGAACTGCGCCGCACGACCACGGATTTGGAACTTCAGAAGTCCCGCGTTGATAAAAGCGAGGATGATGCCGCCACTCAGGCTGAAAAAGAAGCGAAGAACGCGGAGCTTGCCAAAGCGGTGAGTGACGCCGGCAGTAAATGGCTTGCGGATCTCGCGGGAAACAACCTCGCGCCGACGATGGAACTCACTCCGGTGGATGGTCCGCTCACGTTCTTCGTGAAGGAGAATCACACCATGAACTACGGAGCGGAGCAGCTCAGCTTCCGCGAAGGCACCAGTCTAAAAGGGAAGCTCGTTACCGACGCCATTGAGTTCAATGTGGACATCATTGACCTCCGCCGGGCAAAGGACCGCGATAAATCCCTGGTGTGGAATCACCTGCCGGAATTGAAGCAGAAGTTCAACAACTTCAGCGAGGAGCAGATCAAAGAGTTCTCTCAAAAGCGTCCCAAGGTTGCGGAGCCCGCAAAGGACGAAGACTGCATGCGCGAGGCCTTCCGGGTCGAATTTGCCGACAACCACGAGAAATTCATGTCGCACGACGATGCCCATGACTACCTCCATGATCAGAAGCACACGATCGTGATCCCCCGCTCCCAGAAGCGCTTCTACTCCAATTTCTCCCCGTCTCTCAGTCCTTACTACGCGATCTACTTCCTCATGACCGGTCTCCACGGTCTGCACGTTGTCGGTGGGGCCATCGTTCTGGGCTGGTTCCTCCTCACCGGGCGTAAAATGTATCTCAGCAACCCGGAGCACCTCGCCAATCGCGTCGAAGTCGGCGGCCTCTTCTGGCACTTCGTGGACCTTGTCTGGATCTTCCTGTTCCCGCTCTATTACCTGATGTAACCGCCAACACCCATGAGCGATTCCCACGACCATTCCCCCGCCGTTCACGGTGATCACGGCCACGGCGATCATCCCATTGATCTTCGTCAGAGTGTCCGCACCTACCTCAAGGTCGGAGCCACGCTTATCCTGTTCACCTTTATCACCTGCGCGGTCGCCTACTGGGTGGATCTCGGGGACAAGCACCTGAACATTGGCCTCGGCCTGCTCATCGCCGCCTTCAAGGTTTCACTCGTGTGCCTCATCTTCATGCACCTCAATCACGAGCGCGGGCTCATCTACAAAGTGATGCTCTTCAGCATGGTCTTTTTTGCCGCGATGATGTTCCTGTTTGTCCTCGCTTACTACGACCCGATCCTGAACTCCTTCGGAAACCAGCACTGAGCCGCCATGTCACTCAAGTCGTTCCATATTTTCTTCCTCGTCATCGCGATCCTCTTCGATCTCGGGATGCTGGCTTACGCCTTTTACGGCGATAACAGTGTGACCCGCGAACTGCAATCCTACGGGTTCGGCCTCGGTATCATCGCCGCGGCGCTCATTATCTACACCATCTGGTTCATTCGAAAGAAAGCCCCGACGATTATTATATGAAGTGATCAGTAATCAGTGGTCAATCCCCCCGCCGATTACCGATTACCGATTACTGATTACTGATTACTGATTACTGATTACTGATTACTGATTACCGCTCCCCAATCCCCCTCCATCACCATGAGTCACCTCGCCACCCTCGCCTGCGTCACCTGCATCAATCAGGATGGCGGTCCCGATGTGGCTGCCGCCAACGGAGCGGTTTTTGTGATGATCGGTGCGCTGGGCATCGTCTTCCTCGGAATCATCGGCATCCTCCTCGCCTTTATGCGCCGCGCCCGGCGCTTCGCCGCCGCTCAATCCAACTGAGCTTTTCATCCTTCATCCTTCATCCTTCCTAATTCTCCACCATGGGCTATATCAATAAACTCTTCGGTATTCCTCCGGTCGGCTCAGAGCACGGTGAGATGGTGGATCACATGCTCGAACTCGTGCATTGGATCATGCTCATCCTGTTCGTTGGCTGGTCCCTGTACCTGACCTACACGCTCATCCGCTACTATCGGAAACGCAATCCCCGCGCCAACTACACCGGGGTGCGCGGTCATGCCACCAGCCACCTCGAGATCGGCGTCATCATTACCGAGATTATCCTGCTCCTCGGCTTCGCCTTTCCTCTCTGGGCGACGCAGGTGGACCGCTTTCCCAATCCGGACGTTCAGGTGCGGGCATGGGCGCAGCAGTTCGGCTGGAATTTCCACTATCCAGGGCCTGACGGAAAATTCGGCACGACCGACCGCTTCCTCATCAAGGGGGAAAATGCCATCGGCATTGACCCGGAGGATCCCAACTCCCATGATGATTTTGTCACTGCCGGTCTCGTCCTGCCGAAGGGGAAAAAGATTCAGATTGCCGTGACCTCCAAGGATGTGATTCACAATCTCGCCCTCGTCGGGATGCGCACCGCCACCGATGCAGACCCTGCCAAGATCAACCACATATGGTTCGTGCCGATTGTCTCCGGCAAGTCGGATATCATTTGCGGGCAACTCTGCGGTGAAGGTCACGGGAATATGAAGGGTGAACTCGACGTGAAGGAGACGCAGGCTGAATATGATGACTGGCAAAAGGAACAGCGCCCCGTCCGCGACTACGGCTATGCCGCAGAAGCGGTGAAGAGGCTGGGCGTCGTTGCCCCGGTCGAAGCAGTCCCTGTGACTCCTGTTCCGACTCCCGCCCCTGCGGCTACCGATGGTCCCCTCAAACTCGGAGTCATCCCGAATGTGATGAAATTCGACAAAGCCGAACTCACCGTAAAGGCCGGTCAGAAGGTCACGCTGATTTTCGAAAACAAAACCTGCGCGCTGATGCACAATTTCCTTCTGCTTAAGCCCGGCACCAAAGACAAGGTCGGCACCCTCGCGGATGGAATGATGGCCGACCCCAATGGTCTTTCCAAGATGTACATCCCGGTCAGCGACGATATCCTCGTTAAGGGCACCAAGCTTCTCGCCATCGGTCAAAGTGAAACCATTGAGTTCACCGCCCCGGCCGAGCCGGGCGACTACCCCTACATCTGCACCTTCCCTGGTCACTGGCGCCTCATGAATGGCGTGCTCAAGGTGGTGCCTTAGCCGAAGAAAGTAGTCCAGGGCTTCAGCCCGTCCGGCAATTACCGCCTCGAATGTCCTGCTCGCGGGTTAAAGCCCCCGACTGATTTTTCATGTCCTCCGCCCAGCGACTCCTCCCGCGCTTTGCACTGCTCACCGTGGTGCTGCTCTACATCGTGGTGCTCGCCGGGATTATTGTCCGGGCGACTGGATCCGGCATGGGCTGTCCCGACTGGCCGAAATGTTATGGCCGCCTCATTCCACCCACCGACGCCAGCCAGATCGATTTTTCGAGGCTCGACATCACGAAATACCGCGAGGCATGGCAGCGCCGCGGGCACGATCCCATTGAGGTCACGGCGGAAACCCTGCGGCGCGATTTCAGCGCGAGGGCTACCTGGATTGAATTCACCAACCGCTGTCTCGGCGCGCTCAGCGGAATTGCCGCGCTGGGCACCCTTGTTTGCGCGCTGCTGGCGCGACCGCGCAGCGTGAAACTCATCGTTCTCCTTCTTATCCAACTGGTGCTGTTCGGGATGGTTGCATGGCTCGGAAAGGTCGTGGTGGATACCAACCTTGCTTCGCGCAAAATCACGCTGCACTTCGGCCTCGCCATTGCCCTGGTGTCCACGGCGATCATCGCCCGGCAGTGGACCCGGCCGGGCAGGGGAGTGCCGGTTTCCTTTTCCCTGCACTGGCATCTCATCGCGGCGTTCGTGTTCACTCTGGTACAGATGTTTCTCGGCACCCAGGTGCGCGAAGTGGTGGATCACCTCGCACCCGGCGACTGTTGTGACGGACGAATCGAGCAAACCCTCGGCCTGCCGCTCGCATGGCACCGCGCGGGAGCGATCAGCGTCCTGACACTGGTCGCTGTCGCCTTTTTCAGACTGAAATTCTCACCTTCCACCGACTCCGCCGCCCCGCTGCTCATCACGCTGCTTGGCCTGGTCGTCTGCGCGGAATACGGCGCAGGTGTCCTCCTCATCTGGCTTGGCCTGCCGGCCTGGCTTCTGCCGGCGCATTTGGTTCTGGCCGCCATGCTTCACGGACTGCTGCTCACGCTGCTGCTGCGGAGCCGGTTGCAGACGCTGCCGCCCGCCACCAACCTCGCCCTCGCATGAGCGACTCCCCCGAACCCGCCACCGTCGCCGCTGCCTCCACCGGGGTCGCGGGCGGCTTCACGCGCGGGGATTTCATGACGCTGACAAAGGCCCGCCTCAGCGCCCTCGTCGTCGTCACCACTTTCGCCGGCTACTGGCTGCATGTCCGGCTTCACGACTGGCCGGATGCCCTGCCGTGGCGGCTCATTCACACGATCATTGGCACCACCCTCACGGCGTTTGGGGCGGCGGTCTTCAATCAACTCATGGAAATGGACGCCGACGCGCGCATGAAGCGGACGGCGGATCGTCCCCTCCCTGCGCGACGCCTGCCGCCTGCCGCGGCGTTCGGCATCGGCTGGGTGCTCAGCGCCTTTGGCATCATCCATCTCGGAGTGAAGGTGAATGTTGAGTCGGCGGCCCTCGCCGGCCTAACATTGCTCGTCTATCTGTTCGTTTATACGCCCATGAAACGGCGCTCGCCGCTGAATACGCTCGTTGGCGCGGTCTCCGGTGCCATCCCGCCGGTCATCGGCTGGGCCGCGGTCCCGGGCGGCAAGGAGCTAACGAACTTCAGCCGCGACCTCATCCGGCCCGAACTCCTCGTCTCCACGGAAGCGCTCTTCCTTTTCAGCCTCCTCTTTCTCTGGCAGCTTCCGCACTTCCTTGCCATCAACTGGATGTATCGCGACGAGTACATACGCGGAGGCTTCAAGATGTGGTGCAACACCGACACCACCGGTCGCGCCACCGCCCGCCGCGCCCTCGGCTGGTGTTTGCTCATGCTGCCGCTGGCCATTTGGCCGCCGCTGGCCGGCTTCACCTCCTGGACGTTCGCCGCTCCCGCGCTGCTCCTCGGCGGCTGGCTGACATGGCTCAGCCTGCAGTTCCTCAAGAACCCTGAGCGACCGCGCGCCCGAAAACTCTTCTTCGCCACTCTGCTCTATCTCCCCGCCATGCTCACAGCGCTGTTGCTGTGCGCGAAAGCGAAGGCGTAGAAAGGTGCCCGGTTCTCAGTGCTCAGTTCTCAGTATGAGCACCGGGCACGGGGCACCATCCCCACCATCACCACCATGTCCGAAAGCCCCCAGCCCTTCGTCCCGCCGCCGCGCCGCATGTTCCCCACGATGATGATCCTGACGATCATCGCGGCGCTCGGCATTGTCGTGTGGTTCAACTACTACATCAAAGTCACCAACGACATGAAGAAGGGCCGCCTCGCGATGCGGGGGCGCGTGGAGACGGATCCCGGCAACTGGGTGGAGCGCGACGGAACTCCGCGGAAGCTCGAAGACTTGAAGGGTAAAGTGATCGTCTGGAGTTATCTCTACACCACCTGTCCGTCCGGCTGTGCCGGCGTGGCGGAGAAAATGAAGGAGTTGCAGGATGAGTTTGGCTCGAATCCGAAGTTCCAGCTCGTTTCGGTTAGTCTGTATCCCGAGCACGACCGCCCGGCGAACCTCAAAGGCTGGACGGAAACGAACGGCTTCAAGGGCGACAACTGGTGGTTCCTGACAAGTGCCGGCGGCACCGAGGCGGAGGGCGATACCGTCCGGAAGTGGATGCAGAAATCGTTCGGCATGTGGGCGAAGAAAAAGGATCCGGAGCACATCGCAAAATTCCCCGCCGACGTTTGGGATCACAATCTCGTCATGACCGCCAGCGACCCGAACGGCAACGTCCGCGCCCCGACCAACGCCGACTCCTTCTGGGTGCCGTTCCACGCGACCTACGATAACAACTGGTATCCCCGTCCGCTCCGCGAGGACGTGAAGAAACTGCTCGAGGAGGCGGAGAAGAAATAACCGCCATGACCGGACAAGACCTGCCACTCGTCAACGCCTGTCTCAACGGTGCCGCCACGGTGCTGCTCTGCGCCGGACTCTGTTTCGTGAAGGCAAAACGTCTCGTCGCGCACCGCAACTGCATGATCGGCGCGTTCGTTATTTCATGTCTCTTCCTTGTTTGTTATCTCTATCACAAATTCGCCGTCATGCGCGGCGTCCACACGGAGTTCCCCGGACCGCCGGAGTGGAAGGTGCCGTATCTGGCCATGCTCGCCAGCCATATCATCCTCGCGATGGCGGTCCCGGTACTGGCTCTGATGACCATCAGCCGCGGATTGAAACAGAAAGTGGAACTGCACAAGAAGATCGCCCGATGGACGTTTCCGATCTGGCTCTACGTTTCCATTACCGGCGTGCTAATCTATGTGCTCCTCTATCACGTTTGGCTGCCGAAGGGGTGAGCACATGGTTGTAACCTGCCCGCCGGATCCACAGTCGTTACGGCCATGAGATCAGCCATACGCCGCCGCGCATTTCTCTTCTGTCTTTTTGCCGCCGGTGCGGTGCCGGTGGAGAGCGGGGTGAAGCTGGAGGGGCTGAACGGGACGGACTGTTGTATGGCTGCGGGTTGAGGGTGGCGGAGCGTCTGCCGCAGCCGCAGAACATGGTGGCGAGGATCGGCGCAAACGCCGGGGAGATACGGAGTTCGCGGGCCGCCTCTGGTCTTCACGGCGAAGTCAGGGGTGCCGGCAGGATAGGAGCCGACCCTGCCGCTGCGCATGTGAGAAGAGATGGGGGAGTGGTGTTGGCGAGTTCGCTGCTGGCACGGCACCGGGGATGTGGTATGAACCCGGCCAATGCCTCCC
>JANNVM010000213.1:0-16115 GCA_031414455.1 Verrucomicrobiota bacterium | reverse complement strand
CCATGCTCCCGGGCATCGGCTCCATTGCGGACGATATTTGCGTGGTGCGCTCGATGAATACGGAGGCGGTGAATCATGCGCCGGGGGTGACGTTTTTCATGACCGGATCGCAGGTGCCGGGTCGTCCCAGCATGGGCGCGTGGCTGAGTTACGGCTTGGGCTGTGAATCGAGTGATCTGCCGGCGTTTGTGGTGATGACCTCGTCCGACCGCGGCAAAACCTGCGGGCAGTTGTTCTTCGATTACTACTGGGGCACGGGATTTTTGCCGAGCCGCTATCAGGGCGTGCGCTTTAGAAACACGGGCGATCCTGTGCCCTACCTTCAGAACCCGCCGGGCGTGAGCCGCGCCGCGCGCCGAATGCTGCTCGATGACATTCAGGCCATAAACGCCGCACACCTCGCGGATTATGGCGACCCGGAAATTGAGACGCGCATTACCCAGTATGAGATGGCCTTCCGCATGCAGACGAGCGTGCCGGGGCTGCTCGATTTTTCGAACGAACCGAAGAGCGTGCTTGAGATGTACGGCCCGGATGTAATGACAAAAGGCACCTATGCCAACAACTGCCTGATTGCGCGTCGTCTGCTGGAGCGCGGCGTGCGGTTCGTGCAACTGATGCACAGCGGCTGGGATCAGCACGGCAACCTGTTTACGCAGCTCGAAGAGCAGTGCCGCGACACGGACATGCCGAGCGCGGCGCTGGTGAAGGACCTGAAGCAGCGCGGCCTGCTGGAGGACACGCTTGTGACGTGGGGCGGGGAATTTGGGCGCACGCCGTTCGGTCAGGGCGATCCCAACAAGCCGAATGGCCGCGACCACTTTGGCCGGGCCTACAGCTGGTGGCTGGCCGGCGGCGGCGTGAAGCCGGGGACCACATTCGGCGAGACCGATGACTTCGCATGGAATATCACGAAGGATCCGGTCCACGTGCATGATATGCAGGCCACGCTCATGCACCTTTGCGGAATCAATCACGAGGCCTTGACCTATCGTTATCAGGGCCGGCAGTTCCGCCTGACGGATGTCCACGGGCAGGTGCTGAAGGGGATGCTGGCGTGAAGCCGGGGGCTGGGCCTGGTTCCCTGATTACTGATTACTGATCCCGATTACGACTCCTTCTTCGCCGTCTTGACCCCGTCCGGCGGCGTTTGAGTTTGGAATGGCGTCGTCGTTCCCGGGATGGAAAATGCCGGCATGGGCATTTGTTTCACCTTCACTTTGCTGCCCTCCACGGCGTAGTGCAGGGGCACGGTGCAGAGGAGGTCGCCGTCCTTGAGGCCGCTGTTCACTACGACGTGATCCGTGCCGCCCCATGCGATGCCGATAACGCGGCTGCGCAGTTTTTCCTCAGCATCAATGAGGAGAACCTGATCGCCCTCCCGCACGGCTGCGCGCGGGACGACGAAGACATTTTTCAGGGTGCGCCCTGTGATGTGAGCCGTGACCCACATGCCGACTTTGAGCGGTGGATTGTCACCGCCGCGGCGGGCGTAGGGATCCTGCACCTGGGCGGTAACATAGAGCTGGCGGCTGGTTTTGTCGATGCCGCCGGCCACGCGGACGAGCCGGCCTTTCCACTCACCAATGCGCCCGGCGTAGGGCGCGGTGAACGTGACGTCCGGCCCGTTGTTCATGACCGGCATTTTCTCGCCACGAAAGTGCTCCGGGAGATCGAGGAACTCAAGTTCGCTTGTCTTGAGCGGCAGATCAATCTCCGCGGCGTCCACGGCATAAATCTTCGCCAGTTCCCGGCCAGGACTGACATATTGGCCAACGTCGGCAAGTTTGTCCACGATGCGCCCGGCGTAGGGTGCCTTGATGCTTGTCCGCGCAAGGTCGCGCTGGGCGCGCTCCAGTGTGGCGGTGGCCGACTGCTGGCGCGCTTTGGCTTCCGCGAGCTGCGGCTTGCGAAGGACGAGCGGATCGGGCTCGCCCTGACGTCCGAGGGCTTTCCAGTCCTCCAGTGCCTGGACTGACTTTGCGTTCTCTTCGGAAACCAGCGTATCCGTCTGGGCCACAGCGCTCTGCGCGATGACCACGGCGGCCGCGAGGTCGCGTGGATCCAGCTTCACGAGTTCTTCGCCCGCTTCAAAGAAACTGCCCTCGCGAAACGTTGGCGAGATTTCCTGGATGATGCCGCTGACTTCCGGGATGAGCGAACTCTCGGTGCGCGCGCGGACTTCGCCGTAGGTTGGGACGACGACGGTGTAGTCCTGCGGCGTCAGCAGCGACGCGGTCACGGGAATGAGCGTGGGGCGGTGCGGCACCTGCTCCGCCGGTGGCGTTCGCGTGGATAAATAATAGCCGGTGCCGCCCATCGCGGCGATGATGGCAAGAGGAATGAGGAATTTGGCAGGACTGACCACGGGCATTTAGGGGGACGGTGGATACGCCGGAAAGAGTCGGCGCTTTCGGGGCGATACGCTGGTCCCGCAATGCCGTAGCCATGAATTTCCCGGAAATCTGGCCGATGAGGGCGGCGGACGGTTGCCGGCGGCGCGGGAAATTCCCCGACAAGCGCCTTGCAACAGGTGCCGCGGCGCTCTTTAGGAAAGGCCTCCCCGGCCGCGTCTCCCCGGCCCTATCCGCATGGCCTACACCGTCCCACGTCCCAAGCTCTCCTTCGCTGAGCGGCTTTACTTCCCCTCCATCATGAAGGGGATGAAAATCACGATTGGCCATCTCATTCGTCTCATGCGCGGCAAGACGAAGGTGACCATGCAGTATCCGGAGGAGAAATGGGACGACAGCCTCCCCGAGCACTACCGCGGTGCGCCGGCGCTCGTCACCGACGAACACGGACGCGAACGCTGTGTCGCCTGTCAGTTGTGTGAATTCATCTGTCCGCCCCGCGCCATCACCATCACGCCGGAGCAAATCCCCTCGACTGACAAATGGGCCAAAGTGGAGAAGCGCCCCAGGGAATTCGAGATTGACATGATCCGCTGCATCTACTGCGGCATGTGTGAGGAAGTCTGCCCGGAACAGGCCATCTTCCTGCGCAAAGATTACGCGATCACCGGCATCACCCGCGAGGAAATGAAGCACAACAAACAAAAGCTCTACGAAATGGGCGGCGTGCGTGAAGGACTGGTCAACAAGTGGAATGAGTTGAAGTAGCTCACTGCGGGGGCTCGGGGACCGGCTCGGCGCGTGGCGGAGCGGCGGGAACGGCCGGCGGCTCTTCCGAAACGGGTGTGGCTTTGGGCGCGGCGTCTTTGAGCGCTTCCTGCGGCGGCAGGGCAGGGGCGGTCTTGAGCAGGGCGCGAATGGATTCCCCGGGGATGCAGAATTTCACGACCATCTGCACGTCGTCGTCCTTATCCTTGTCCTTCTCTCCATAATACGTGGTGCGGGTGCTGCAGACCATACCGACGACGGCGCCGTGTTCGTTCAGCACCGGGCCGCCACTGCTGCCCCGCGCATAGTCGGCGGTGATACACATGTATTTCACCGGCGGGGCTTTCTCCTCATCGCGCTGGACTGTGTAGCGCGAAATCTGACCCTGCGTAAAGGTGTAGAACTGGCGGTCGGGATGGCTGATGACGCAGACTTTTTTTCCCACTGATTCGTTCACACCGAGAGCGAGCGGCTGGAGGCCTTTGGCGGGAACTTTGAAGATGGCGACGTCGTTGAGGCTGTCGGCAGCGAGGATTTCGGTGACGGGGAAAAACCTGCCGTCGCTGAGCATGACACCGAAAACCTCCTCCTTTTCGGCTTCGAGGAAAACGTGATAGTTAGTGACCATGACGCCGTCCGGGGTGAGAACCCACGCGGTGGCGGGCTCGCCGGCCTGCCAGCCGTCGCCTTCGTCGGATTTCCATGCGGAGGTGATCGCCACTACGCCGCCACTGCAGCCGGTATAGATCTCGTCCGGTTGAAGGACCGGGGCGCTGGGAGCGGCAGGGGCAATGGCGCAGGTTTTGCGGTTCATCTGGCTAAGCAATTCCTTGCCATCGGCGGCCTTGCCGTCGGCGGCGAGTTTCAGAACGGCTTTCTCGAGTGCCTCCGCCTGCTTGTCGTCGTCAATGTAGCGCAAAGGATTTCCGGGCGCCTGCGCCTGGGCTGCTGCGGGAGGAAGCAGGCACAGAAGGAGAGAGAAAAGTCGGGGGCTCATGGGGTGACGAAAGGTAATGTCCACTTAGTCCGCCGCGGTGCAAGAGAAGCGGAAGCCTCACTGGCGCACGGCGGGCGGCGGTGCATTCTGCCGCCCATGAGCCTGATCTTCGACGCCCACCTTGACCTCGCAATGAACGCCATCGAGTGGAACCGTGACCTCACGCAATCCATCTCCGAACTGCGCCGCCGCGAAGCGGGCAAAACGGACAAGCCTGACCGCGGGCGCGGCACGGTGTCGCTCCCGGAAATGCGCCGCGCGGGACTTGGACTCTGTGTGGCGACTCAGCTTGCCCGCGTGGAGCACGATGCATGGAGCCCGGTCTTTGGCTGGCATTCGCAGGCGCAGGCGCATGCCATGACGCAGGGCCAGCTCGCGTGGTACCGCGCGATGGAAGAGGCCGGCGAGATGGTGATGATCCGTGATGCCGCGGGTCTGGAGCGGCAGTTGGAATTGTGGAGCGGAGTGGGTGTTGCCGACCGGAAGGAGCCGCTTCCGGTCGGCTATATTCTCTCCCTCGAAGGCGCAGACTCACTGATGACGCCGCAGCATCTGGAGCGGGCGTGGGAACAGGGATTGCGCGCGATCGGGCCGGCTCATTACGGCCCCGGTGTCTATGCGTTCGGCACGGATGCGGACGGGGGCTTTCCGCCGTGCGGCAAAGAACTGCTGCACGAAATCTCCCGGCTCGGCCTCATCCTCGACGTGACACACCTGTGTGACGAGTGCTTTTGGCAGGCGCTTGAGATGCACGAAGGCCCTCTGTGGGCGAGTCATCAAAACTGCCGCGCGCTGGTGCCCCACATGCGGCAGTTTAGCGATGAGCAGCTCAACGCTCTCATCGCCCGCGGGGCGGTCATCGGGTCCGCGCTGGATGCATGGATGCTCGTGCCCGGCTGGGTGCGCCGGCAAACCACGCCGCAGTCGAGCGGTGTCATGCTCAGTCATTATGTGGATCACATGGACCACATTTGCCAGCTCGCGGGCAACGCGAATCACGCCGGCATCGGCAGTGATCTCGATGGTGCTTTTGGCACCGAGCAAACCCCGCAGGATCTCGACACCATCGCGGATCTGAATAAGCTGCCCGCCCTGCTCGCCGCACGCGGTTATTCGGCGGGGGAAGTTGCTAATATTCAGTCGGGGAACTTTATCCGGTTTCTCCGCGGCGCGTGGCGGAGTTGAGGCTCACTGCAGCGGAGCGATATCGTCAATGACAGCACAGGCGTTGTGGCTGTGGATGGATTCCAGATTGACCGCTTCAATCCGGCTGCCACGGAGGCCCTTGAGCGTGCGGAGACCGATGGCGATGTCGCGGACGAGATCTTCAACGAAGACCGGCCGGTCGAAGGCGCGCTCGGTGACGAATTTTTCGTCAGGACGCTTGAGCAAACTGTAGAGTTCGCAGCTCGCGGCGGATTCGATGAGCGCGATGAGTTTGTCAGGCCAGAGCGGCGCGGCGGTTTCGACGGTGACCGTGGCCCAGCCGCGCTGGTTGTGGGCACCGCGGTCGCTGATGGCTTTGGAGCACGGGCACAGGGTGCCAAGCGGGACGCGAACCGTTGTTTGCAGCCGGGCGCTCCGGGCAGTGACAGCGGCTTTCCAGGAAATGGTGTAGTCGAGGAAGGCGGCTCCGCCGGTGACCGGCGATTTCTTTTCCACAAACCAGGGAAGCGTAATCTCCACGGTGGCCTCAGCGGCTTTGAGTCTTGTCCGCAATTTGCGCGCGAGGGCGATGACACTGGCGGGACTGACGGATTGATGCGCGGCATGCAGTTCCTCCACGAAACGGCTCATGTGCGTACCGCGCTGCGACCCAGCGAGGCTGGCGGTGAGCGAGGCTTCACATGAGGTGCCGAACGTGCTGCCGTCGGGACGCACGATGATCACGGGATAACGCAGATCACACACGCCGGTGCGGGTGATGGGCACATTGCGCAGGTCGCGTTCGCTTTGCGTATCTGAGAGGGAGGCCATAAAACAAGTCAGGGGCGTATGGTCAAATACGCCCCTGATGGATTCAGAGAAAGTTGCGGGCGCGGCGGGCTCAGGGAGCGAGATTTACGGCGCGGGAGCGCTTAATTTCGCGAGTGACCTTGCGGTGAAGCCACGCGGACAGACCGGTGAGGCGGCGCGGGAGAATCTTGCCGGTTTCGGTGGTGAATTTCGCGAGATACTCGGGCTCCTTGTAGTTCACTTTGTCCACACGGATGTCGTAACGGCGGCGGGGCATCCGCTTGTTGGACTTCCGGAAATTGATGAGGCGCTGTGTAGTCTTGGGCTGCATGGGAATTGGGGGGGCCGGAGATTAGCGGATTTCGCGGTGAAGCGTACGCTTTTTCATGGCGGGGTTAAACTTCACCTTTTCAAGGCGGCCAGGGGTACGGACGCTCTTCTTGTTCCGTGTGGTGACGTAACGGGAAGGGTTGGCACCGGCGGCGCGGGCCTCGGTGCATTCCAGGATGATGATTTCACGCGGCATAACAGAATAATGGACAGAATTGGAAGGGGCGCGAGTGTGTCTTAGTCGTCAGACTTGTCAACAGTTTCCTTCTCCTCACCTTCCTCCTCCTCATCTTCGTCGCCCATGAGGCCGAAAAGGGAGCGGACGGGACGGCGGCCGCCGCCGGGCCCTACATCGCGTTCATACTCCGCCTGGCATTCAATGGTGAAGCGGGCAAAGGGCAGCGCTTCGAGCCGGGCCTGGGGGATGGGTTTGCCGCTCGCTTCGCAGGTGCCGTAGGTTCCGGCGTCGAGACGCTTGAGGGCTTCATCAATTTCGAAAAGCGCATCCTGTTCCTTGGAGAGCAGGCTGAGGGCGAAATCGCGGTCATAGGCGTCGCTGCCGGCGTCGGCGGTGTGCATGCCGAAGGCCGAGGCTTCACTGCCTTCCGTGCGGGAGCGAATCGTGTCCTCCGCCATGTTGTCCATGCTGTCCACGAGGGAATCCTTGAGTTCGAGCAGGCGGTGGCGCTGCTTTTTATTGAATGCGCCCTTGGCCATTTCCGGGGGCGGGGTCCATTTCTCGATCGGAGCAACCGCGCGGCCGGGGGTGCGGAAATTGATGCCGGGTTTCACCGTGTTGTCCTTGCCCCGGGTGCGCCTCACCGAAGCGGCACTCCCGTTCACCGAACTGGTGGACACCGTCTTCTTCTTCACCACGGCCTTGGCCTTGGATTTGGGAGCCGGCTTGGAGGCGCGCGGTGCTGACTTCGCGGGTTTTGCGACTTTGGGTAGCGGTTTTTTCGCGGCGGGCTTCGCCGCGGGCTTGGCCGCGGGCTTGGCCGCGGGCTTGGCCTTTGTGGGGGCGGGTTTCTTGAGGACCGGCTTTTTGGCCGCCTTAACAGGTTTGGATTTCGCTTTGCTGGGCATCGCTGGAGGTGGGTGGGGCCGGAGGAACCGGCGGTGATCTTTGGAATAAATCCGGGACTGCCACTGATTTGTCAGGAGGCAGCCGGGAAACGAGGGCGCGATGTTTAATGCGCACCCTCCAGTGGCGCAACTAAAAACCTGATCACCGCAAATCATTGACGGCGCTCAAATTGAAGCATCATGAGAAGCCGGGTGCCAGCGTCATGGACCCGCGCGAAACCGCTGCCGGGCCCCGGCTCAGTCGAGAAACTTTCCGGGATTCAGCAGGCCGTTCGGATCGAGTGCTTTTTTCAAAGCGAGGTGGAGTGCGCGCCCGGCATCATCCACCGCGGAGGAAAACCAGCGCTTCTTGGCAAGACCGATGCCGTGTTCGCCGCTGATGACGCCGCCGAGACTAAGGACATGGCGGAAAAGGTCATCGAGCGCGGCCTCGGCGCGGTCGCTCTGGGAGGGGTCCGTCATATCAGGGACCATGATGTTCACATGGATGTTTCCGTCTCCGGCGTGGCCGAAACAGGCGACGGGAAAGCCGCTCTTTTCCTGAAGAGTGGCGGCGAAGGAAACGAGGTCCACGAGTTTGCTGCGGGGGACGACGACGTCCTCGTTGAGTTTTGTCATGCCCGTGGCGCGAAGGCTGTAGGAAAACTCGCGCCGGAGGTTCCAGAACGCTTCGATTTCCGGCCCGGAGGTGGCGGGTTTGATGCTGATGGCGTTCAGACTGCGGAGTTTCGTGGTGAGTTCCTTCAATTCCACGCCGACGGCGGCAACGGGTCCATCCAGTTCAACGATGAGATGAGCGTCGCCCGGCGGGAGTTTGTCTTCACCGAGATATTCGCGCGCAGCTTTCAGCGTGAAGCTGTCGGTGATTTCCAGTGCTGACGGCAGGTGGCCGGTGCCGAGGATTTTTTGGACGGCGGCGGCGGCTTCGGCGAAGCTGCGGAAGGTGACCCCGAGCAGCGCCCGGGCCGGCGGATGCGGAATGATGCGCAGTGTGATTTCGGTGACGACGCCCAGCATGCCCTCGCTGCCAATGAAGAGTCCCGCGAGATCGAAGCCCTGACGATTCTTGTGGCATCGTCCGCCGGCGCGCATGATGTCGCCGTTAGGGAGCACGACTTCGAGGCCGAGCACATACTGCCGCGTCACGCCGTATTTCAAACACCGCGGACCGCCGGCGTTGGTCGCGACATTGCCGCCGATGGTGCATTCGCGCAGGCTTGCCGGGTCCGGCGGATAATACCATCCGAGTTTCTTCACGGCGTCCTGGAGATCGCCGGTGATGACGCCGGGCTGCACCACGGCCACTCCGTCGGCGGGCGCAATCTCGATGACGGCATTCATTCGCTCGAGGGAAATTACGATCCCCCGCTGCACCGGCACGCAGCCGCCGACATAACCCACGCCGCCGCCGCGCACGGTCACGGGGACTTTGTGAGCGGCGGAGAATTTCATCACGGCGCTGACTTCGGCCGCCGACTCCGCATAGACGACGGCCTCCGGCTGCTGACTGGCGAACCATTTATCCGTGGCGCATTTTTCCAGATCCGCGGGGGAAACAGAGATGCGGTCGGGGAGGAGGGATTGGAGATCGGGCAGCCAGGACATTCGGAAAAGTTACCGGCACATACACATTGTGTACGGAAGATGCCAGCGGCGATTGCCGCGGGTTCCGGGTTATCCGGTGAACGGGGCGGAGGGGGGATTATTTTTTCACCGGTGCGACGACGACACGGAAGCCGGTGGCGGCGTCGGCCTCTTTGTCGGGAGGGACTTCGCGGCGGTATTGGGTATAGAAACGCTGTTTGTCATTGGTGACGGGTTCGGCCCACGAGGCACCGCGGGTGACGGCCCATTTGGCGTGTGCGGGATTGCTCTTGCCGGGGTTGTGTCCGAAGTCATCCGCCACGAATTCCCAGACGTTGCCTGATATATCATGGAGACCGAAGGGATTGACGGGATACTGGCCCACAGGCGCGGTGAAGACCGCTCCGTCATTGTATTTCCAGTCTTCGAGTTCGTTCACCTGTTTCGGCGTGAGGCTGCCGAGCGGTTTTTCTTTGGCGTGAAGGGCGGTGAGATCGCCAAGGTTGGCCGCGGCGGGACTGCCGGGTGTGGCCGCGGGCGGCGGCCAGGCGAACCGACCCACCCACGGATATTCACCGCCCGAGCGATTGTGCCGCGATGCCGGATCCGGCAGGTTGTCATCACCGCGGTTGCTTCCGGCGGCGAGACTCCACTCCGCGTCTCCAGGGAGCCGGTATTCGAGGTCCCCGGGAAGGTGATTGCTGGCGCGCTCCCGGGCAGTGAGCCACTGACAATACGCCACGGCATCCGCGCGCGTCACATTGACGGCCGGATGGAGTTCCGTCTGCCCGATGTCACTTTGCCCGTCCTTGTTGGCGTCGGCGATTCCGGGACTGCGCTGCGTCTCTTTGGCAAAGTCCGCGTAATCCTTCACTCTTGTTTCCCAGACACTGAAGCGCAGATCATCCACCGGCTGAAATTTCATGCCCAGACTGTTCTCCCAGACTTGGCGCGGCATGGGCATCAGGCTGCGGTTGAGCGTTTCATTAAACGTCAGGGTCTCGCCGGACTTCACAATGCCGGTGAGGGTCTTGTCCTGATAGCCCTCTTTTTTCAGGACGAGGGTGATGGAGCCGGTGCGGTGGCCCGCAATGGTAAAGTTGGTGACGAACTCGAGCCTGGTGCTGTTCTCGTAAATGGCCGCTCCTGACGGATCGCTTGCAATCTGCACGCTGCCGGATTTTTCCGCAATGAGGCGGAAGCATATCAAATTCTTCATCGCGGGATCAGCCTCGGGATCAGGTTTCGTCTGGTAAACCTCGTGCCGGTAGCAATAGCCTTCAGGGAAGAAGCCGTCTTTGATGTCGCGGGCCGCGAGAAGATCGCAGAAGCGCACCGCTTCATCCTCCGGCACGCGCACGAAATAGAGGACCTTCCCCCCCTCGCCCTCTTCAGGGAATACATCCGAGAACATCACATCGGGCATAATCTCGCGAAACTGCTCGATGCTCACGGGAGACTTTGAGAGATGATCCGTCTGACGGGCGTCGAACTGCATTTTCAGAGAGTTCTCCCATGGCTGGCCGATGCGCGGCGGATCGTAGAATTGCATGACCGCCCGCTGCGCCGTGACCGTTTCCCCGGGGGAGACGCCGCTTACGGAAACGGGTGCATCAAGATAGCGGTTCCGGCGCAGTGTGAACAGGGCGGTTCCGGCGTCAATTCTGGAAACGGTGGTGGGCGTCTGCCCCTGCACCTTGCCTTCATAGATAACATCCGCGCCGGCGGGCTCGCTGGTGAGGCGGACGGATCCCTTGAGTGACAGAAAACCGCCTCCTCCGCCTGTGGTGCCACCCTTGCCGGCGAAGCTCCCCGGCGGCCACGGCATCGTGCCGCCGTGCCGCCATGTGACGGTGCCAAAGGCGAGGAGGGCGCTGACGACGGGCAGCATGACCAGTTTACGGCCCCAGCGGCTCCGTCCGCGCTTGAGTCGCTCGGCGGCCCGCAGGGCCTCCGCCATGAGGCGCGCACTGCGGTAGCGCTTTCTAACGGCTGGAGCGCAGGCCTTGCAAATCACGTCATTCAGTGCGTGCCACATCGGCCGCAGCGCCCCCGGGCCGAGATCGCCCGGCAGTTCCGGGAACTGCAGGCGGTCATTCCCCGTGCTCAGTTCGTAGAGCACCATGCCGAGACTGTAAATGTCCGCCGCCGCCGTGCCCGGCCCTTCCGGCGGCACAAACCCCTCAGTGCCCACAAATGTCATCTGCCCGGCCGCGGCAACGAGCCCGATGTCCGCCAGCTTCGGCTTTCCGTTCACAAAGATGATGTTCGACGGCTTGATGTCGCGGTGAGTCAGGCCGTGCTCGTGAAGGTGCGCCAGCGCATCGGCCATCACGATGCCGTGATCCACACATTCCTCCACACTGAGGCGCTTCTTCATGCTGCGGTCGGTGCCCATGGTCCGGGCCTCGTAGTCGCCCGGATCCACGCGGCTGCCGGTTTCCCGGTCGTCGCCAAGTTCCATTACGTAATAATAGAAGCCCTCTTCGTCATTGCGCCCCACGTGCAAAATGTGGACGAGCCCGGGGTGATCGCGCGAGATCGGCTCGAAACGCATGATGCCTTCGAATTCCCGTTCGAATGTGCGGTCCAGTTCAAAGTCCTCGCGGCGCACCACCTTGATGGCGCGCAGCGATCCCGTCAGGCTGCGGGCCAGCCAGACCTCGCCGTAGCTTCCCTTACCGATGCAGCGCAGCACTTCGTGATCCGGAATGCGCGGCGCTTCGGTGCGGAGGGGGGTCGGAGGATTAGATGAGCTGCTTTGCAAGTTCGGCGATCTCTTTTTTGATGAGCCCGCCCACGCGGTGTTTGGCCAGATAGACCTGAGCCATGCTTACGCCCAGTTCGGTCATCACTTTTTTCACGCCCCAGCCTTTGATGACGTAGGCGTCGAAAATTTGGAACTGCCGCGGCGAGACGCGCTGCTTTACCGTCGCGATGGCCCGGTCGGCGATGTTTTGTTTCCACTCGAGGTCCCAGATGCCTTCCAGCTTCTCGGCCTTGGGATCGGCGATTCTGTCGAGCGTAGCGGTCTTGCGGTCGTCGTCCTCAAACTTGTGCATCGCCGTATCCTTGGCCCGGCGGCGGAACTGATCGCCGATGCGCCAGCGTGTCATGTTCATGAGCCATACCTTAAAGGAGCCGGCCTTGGGGTCGTAACGGTGCTCCTTGCTCTGCTTGGCAATGGCCAGAATCGTCTCCTGGACGACATCCAGCGCCTCTTCATGCCGCAGCCCGCTTTTCAGTCCCACGCCGTAAATCAGCCGCCAGTAGGTGCGATGAAATTCATCCCATGACTTTTGATCCTCCCAGTTATGAAGCCGTTCAATAAGGCTCTTCCGGGTCCGTTCGTAGGTCACCTTGAGAAATTCCTCCTTCACCGCTTCGGGAGGAGGCGGCACAGGTAGAGGAGCGGCTGGCTCCGCTTTCGTTTTGCGGCTGGGCATGGGAAGGGAACTTATCCCGGAATGCGCGATGTCTAATGGGGAATACCTGGCGTCGGAGTGCGCCGATCCCCGAAGTTGACGCCACTTCCCTGCATGACATTGTGCCGCATCACTCGTGCGCGGCTTGAATGCCGCGGGACGATCGCTTTACGTATTCCTCCTTCGACGGGACAGACCGGCAGCACCGCTCAGCAGGGCCAGCAAAACGGGCCCGGGTTCAGGAACTGTCGTAATGCTCATTCCCCAGTTGCTGACGGTGGTCACATCCCCGCTGGAGAGGTCGGCCACGAAGAGCGTCCACTGGCCGGAATCCGCGGTCATGCCGTTGAAGAGACTGAGCAGCGCGGTGCGGGCTTCGGTGCCATTCACGGTGAGGGGACTCACCGCACGGCCATCCGGCTGGAACGGAGAGTTGTTGCCAATGGCTGCTAGGTAACCGGCAACGCTTTGATAGGTGTGCGTGTCGCCATTGGCGGCACCGTCATCAAGGGTGATGGTGAGGATGCTGTCGCTAAAACCGAAACCATTGCCCGGCGTGCGTCCGGGACGGTTGAGCAGGATGGCGGCGTTGGGGCTGCCGGAGTGCGCGAGGTAGGCATAGAGGTCCCCGTTCCAGCCGCCACCCATGCTGATGCGGACGTCCACGTCCGTGATCACTTCACTGCCGGGGATGAGCAGGGTACGGCTATCGGACCAGCCGGCGGCGGTGCCGTCAGGCACCGTTCCGCTGTTGGCGAACCCGGTATTCCAACTGGCTGAATAGATGGCCGCGGTGGCCGGAACCGAAAGGAGCAGGCCGGCGGAGGGAATCAGAAGGCGAAGTTTCATGAATCAGGTGATTGTGAGGTGATTTCCGATCGCGTGTTAAGGATTGTAGCGAAGCCGGTAGAAAGCGCTGGGGAGCCCGTCGTTGTCGGTGAACGAGAACAGGCCGTTGTCCGGTGCCGTGATGGTTTGCAGTGGCGTCCACGCCGTCAGATCCGGCGAACGCTCGACGGTATAGCTGAAGCCGGGGATACCCGCGAACCTTGCGATCATTCCACCGCCAGGGATCAGCGCCGCGCCGGTCGTGATGCCGTTCTGGGGCGTCACCTGGACGGTAATGGTATTTGTCGCACTGCCGCCCTGCCCGTCACTTACCGTATAGGTGAAGCTGTCGTTGTTTTCATTTGCCGGTGTGTAAAGCAGATGCGTGGCGGTCTGCGCAATGGTCGCCCCCTGGCCGCTGGCTCCGGTTCCGGTCAGACTCAGGGTGCCGGCTTCCGCGTCGCTGCATGCGGCAAAGAGCACACTGAGTTTGATCTTGAGCGGCAGTCCGGTGCCTCGGGTGTAGGTCTGCGGCGGCACGGTCGGCGGCGTGTTGCCGGTGCCGCGGAGCGGGAACTCATAGAGCGCCGTCGCGCCGGGAGCGTTGCTGCCGATGTGGATCATCGCGTTGCGCGCGCCGGTCGTGGAAGGCGTGAACTGCACGGTGAAATTCACGGTGTCACCCGGAGCGAGCGTTGCGCCACCGGTCGGCGGTGTGAGGAGGAAGTCGGCGGCGTTCGCGCCGTCGAGGGTCACTGCGGGATCGGCGAGCGTGAGGGGGGCGTTGCCGCTGTTATGAATGGTGAACGTCCGCGTGACGTTGAGGCCGGGATTGAGCACGCCGACATTCACCGCCGCGGACTGACCATCGGCAACGAAGGGCGTGGCGAGGGTCGCTCCGTTATGAACGCGCATGTCAGGCAGCGAGACAATCCGCACGCGATAGGCGAGCACCATAGTGTCCACTTCCAGTCCGGCGTCGTAGTTTTGCAGCACGCCATTGGCGTCCGTGAGTTTGCCGGTGGCGGTGGCGAAGTCGTTGTCGTTGCCGACGAACAGGAAGTAGTCGTTCGGGTTCCCCGCGTCCTGACAGGACACGAGACTGAGCGCTTCCCACTTTTCGCAGAGGGAATTCACATCGCCGGGGGCGGTGTCGAGGTTCAAATTGAACTTCGACACGTCGCTCATCGCGGGGTCCACCTTGCCGAGCATGTTCACGGCTTCGGTCCAGGTCATCGGCGTGATGCCGGCCTTGAGCGTGTCGCCGCTGCTCGTGAGATCGCCGGCGGCGCCTTCGCCATCATAGGTGCCGTCGAAGTTGGTCCCCGGCGTAAGGTCGGCGAGCACGATGGACTTGAAGACCGGCGCGCCCGACGAGCCGCGGCCATTGCCGTCGCGGGTCAGCACGAGAATCTGGTGATTGTTCAGCGCGATGATGGCGCTCTGCGCCGCGGTGCGGTCCGGGCCGGGCGCGCCGGCTGGCGGGATCGCCACGTCCGTGTCCACGCGCGGAAGCTGGATGACATACTGAGCGATGGGATCGGTCGGCATGTCGCTGCCGGTGATGTCATAGACGACGAGACGCGCATTGCTGCGGCCCACATTGCCGCTGCCGCTGTCCTGAATGGTCGCGCTCTGGAGCAGGCCAAAGAGGCGCGTGCCGTCCGGGCTTTGGCAGAGACCTTCCATGCCTTGATTGATGCGGCGGCCATTGAGCGGCGGGTCGGCGAGGAAGTTGGGCGTGCCCACCGGCGCGTGCGGGATGAGCGCCTCCGGGAGTTTCACCACGCCGTCAATCTGCTTGCCGGCGTTGAAGTGATAAATGCCCGCGCCGTATTCGTCGCCAATCCAGCCGGTGCCGGCTTTGCCAGGGCGCGTGTCGAGAATGAGACCCTCGGCGTCGAGCGTCAGGCGGTTGGTGATTGTGCCATCGCTCTGCGTCGTCGTGCCGCCCGCGGCGGGAATGGTGCTGCCAAACAGACTGATGCTGCTGCTGGCGAGCAGGCCGGTGCTGAAGACCGGCGGCGTGCCGGCACTGCCGTCATGATCGTAGGTGAAGCGCGTAGAACCGGTGAAGTTCAGCGCGATCTGATTCTGCGCCATTGTCGGCCCGGCAGCGGTGTAGGGCGTAAAGGTGAACGTATATTCGTTCAGTCGCGCGGCATAGTTGGAGAAGATGAGCGTCGGCGGAGCGGGCAGAGGATTGACGATTGTCGTGTTGTAGCCGCGGTCGGGCAGCGTCGTCAGATTGCCGCTCCAGGTGCCGTCACCGTTGTTGGTGAAGCCGCTGATCTGCATGTCCGAGATCGAGCCGAGCGTTTCGCCGGTGGCGGGATCAATGGCGTTCGCCGGCACACGGCCCACGCCCTGGAGGCCGAGATTCACAAACTGCGTGCCGCCGAGCGTGACGCCTGTGGCGCTCCACTCGCGGGTGTTCGGCAGGAGCACATCGCGCACGCCGGAAGTGAACACCGTCGGTGCGCGGTTCACGTTCGCCGTGTAGGTATTCAGCGTGGTGCCGTCCACCGCGGTGACGCGGAACTGCACGACCGTCGTGCCGGGATTCAGCGAAACCGGCGCCGTGGTCGTGCCGGAAACGATAGGCACAAAGGCCGCGCTTCCGACACGCCAGTGCAGCGTGGCTGCGGAATCGAACAGTGTCGGCGTGAAGGTCACGCTCGTCGTCGGGTTCGTGTAGCTCGACCAGTAGGTGATCGTGTCCGGATTGAAGACGGGCAGCATGGCGTTCGGCGCGATGACGAGCGCGGAGAGGTCGGCATTGGAAAC
>JANNVM010000212.1:0-1932 GCA_031414455.1 Verrucomicrobiota bacterium | reverse complement strand
TGCCCAGCCGGCCGCAGGCGGCTTCTGCGAGGGCCATCTCCGAGAGCGACGCGTTGGTGCCCATGAGCGGCTGGCGATTCACGCGCAGGAAGAAGTGCGTGTCCTGCGAATGCAGGGTGAGTTCTGCGCCCTGCGCGGTGCGGGCTCTGGCGAGGGTGACAAAGGGTTTCATGAGAGAGTGCCGGGAGTGAGGCCGAGGTCCGCAAAACAAAAAGGAGGACCCCCCGTTCAGGGAGCCCTCCATGGAGATTTTGTCGAACCGGCCTAAGCCGGCGAAGATCGCTTACCAGCGACCGCCACCGCCACCGCCGCGATTGCCGCCGCGGTCACCGCGATCGCCACCGCCACCGCCGCCGCCACCGCCACCGCCGGAATAGGCAGGACGTTCTTCACGGGGACGGGCTTCATTCACCGTGAGAGGGCGGCCGTTCCATGACTTGCCGTTCAAATCCCGGATCGCGGCGTCCATGCCTTCCTTGGTGCCCATCGTCACAAAGGCAAAGCCCCGGGGACGGTTGGTTTCGCGGTCCATGACCATGGCGACTTCATTGACGGGGCCGTGCTGGCTGAAGAGTTCGCGGACTTCTGCTTCAGTGGCTTCAAACGTGAGATTACCCACATACATTTTCGTATTCATATTCTGTGATTTCTTGCTGATACCGTCCGCTCGTTTGTCGCTTGGTCCCGGGAGTCGGGTTTAAGAATCACCACTGAAGAAAAAATCCACCTGATGAACTGCCATGCCAATTTGGATCGTCAGGGGTCTAGCTCGAAGGACTCACTTCATGCAGGGTCCAGGCAGGATAGCAAGGGCCTTCTTTCGGGCCGGCTCGCGGGTCTTTTTCCGCGGCGCCACCGCCTTGATGAGCATTTCGCCCATGTCAGCGGGAGAATCGGCCACGGGGATGCCGGCGTCGCGCAGGGCGGAGCGAAGCCCGAGCCACAGTTAGCGAAAGTCACCATCAGCGCTTCCCAGATCGAATAAGTCAGGCCGCCGTCCCGGCCAGGAGGAACAGCACCGCACCACATCGTATCACGAGGAATCCGGATACAGGGTGCCTTGTGTAGCTCTGCTATCCCGGGCCGGACAGTCACCTCGGCGCCGCCAGGATGGCCGGGAAGGTCGGCGGCTACTCCCCGCTGCACGAACTGGAATTCACCAGCGCCCTCCATCAGAAAGTGTTTGGCGGCCAGGCCACGCCTGCTCAAGTCACGGCGGCCAGCCCACTCGTCGCGGCGAACCTCTCCACCGGCGTGCCGGGCGAGTGCCCTCTCATGGGATACAGTTTATCAAGACTCCGTGCCACCCAGGGGAGCTGGACCGTCAGATTTTCGCATCACTCCCGCAACTGGCGGAGGTTGTAGAGTTGCTGCCAGTCTTTGCCGATCTTCCGTGCTCCTGACTTTCGCGTTTCCTGACTCTTCCCGCCAAACCAGTTACGGTTCTGCTCAAACCAACCGTTGATGAATTCCCGGCTGCCCAGGACTACGCCATCGGTGAAATGCCGCACCCGTTTGAGCAACTGCTCGCGCTTCACCCCGCTCTCCCGCGCCAGCCGTTCCTGCACTTTTTCGCTCACTCCGCGGCGGACGACTGTCCCGTCTTCTCTCACTCGCGGACGGCCCGCGAGGCCCAGCAGTTGCCGGTAATGCACCAGCGCCCGCAAGTGCCGGCGCTTGCGCTGCCCGCCATTCTCCACCGGCGCGGCTTCGCCCAGCCCCCGGCCCAGCATCCGCTCCGCTGTGGCCCCGGTCACCAGCGCGATCCCTTCCATCGCCTCCGCCTTTCCGGCCATCGCTTCCGCATACCCGCTCCACCGATAGTCCGCCGGGTCTTCCGTGATCCCGGCGCGCACGGGATTGAGGTCAATGTAAGTCGCCATCGTCCGCAGGGCCTTCGTTTCATCCTGCACGATGACGCTCTTGTAGCGT
>JANNVM010000211.1:0-3064 GCA_031414455.1 Verrucomicrobiota bacterium | reverse complement strand
GGCGGGTCAAAAATCGAAAAGGTCTCCGAGGAAGCCCTTCTTCTTCTTGCGTCCGTGGCTGTCGTAGCCGGCTTGTTGACCGCGGTGCCGGTAGTCATCGTCATCATCATCGTCATCGCGACGCCTGTAGTCCCGCTGCGGAGGCGGCATTGCGGGAGGCGCAGCGGCGGACCGGGCTCCAGCCTCGGCGGCTGGAATGGCCGCAGGAGGCGCGGACGTGAGGCCGGAGCGCTCGATGATTTTATCCAGTTCTCCGCGGTCGAGCCAGACGCCGCGACAGGTCGGGCAGAAGTCAATTTCGACTCCCTGGCGGTCGGTCATGGACAGGGCGATATTGCATTTGGGGCAGTTCATGTGGGTGTGGTTGGGGGTTACGATTGTGGAGGCCCGGGGTCAGGAGCGGGATTAGGACCGGGGTGGGGAATTGCCGTGGTGCGGGGCCAGACCAGCGAAGCAATCACGGCGGTCGCGAGCACCCCAATGATGACCCCCAGCGACACCGCGGTGTCGATTTTATAAGCCGTGTGGCCGAGGAACATCTTCACTCCCACAAACGTGAGGACCACGCCGAGCCCAATCTTGAGGTAGTGGAATTTGTTCATCACCCCGGCCAGTGCGAAGTAGAGCGAACGCAGGCCGAGGATGGCGAAGACGTTTGACGTATAGACGATGAACGGGTCGTCCGTGACCGCGAAAATGGCCGGTATGGAGTCCACGGCGAAAATTACGTCGGAGATTTCGACCAACAACAGCACGACGAACAGCGGGGTGGCCATGCGCACGCCGTTTTCGCGCACGAAGAACTTGTCACCGCGGTAATCACTGGTTACCGGCATCAGCCTTTTGAACCACCTTACGACCGGGTTTCGCTCCGGATGAATCTCCTCTTCTTTCTTAAAGATCATCTTGAGCCCGGTGAGGATCAGAAAGGCACCGAAGACAAAGATGATCCACCCGAATTTCGCGATGAGCACCGAGCCCGCGGCGATCATAATTGCCCGCATGATAAGCGCTCCGAGGATGCCCCAGAACAACACCCGGTGCTGGTACTGCGGCGGCACCGCGAAATACGAAAACAGCAGGGCGAAGACGAAAATGTTATCAATGCTCAACGAATACTCGATGAGGTAGCCGGCGGTGAATTGGAGAGCCTTCTCAGGCCCTGCATAGTGCCAGATGCCGAGGTTGAACAGCATCGCCATGGTAACCCATGCGAATGTCCAGCCCATCGCTTCGCGGGTGGATACGACGTGTGATTTGCGGTGAAATACTCCGAGGTCCAGCGCCAGCATGGCGAGTATGAACACGTGGAATCCGATCCAAAGCCAGGTTTTATCAATCATGTATCGTCAGAAAAAATAGAAGGAGGTTGAGAGTTGCAGGAGGGGGGGGTTAAGCAGGCTGCGTCGACGGACGGGGAGAACCCGGGGTGCGCGCCCTGCGGTTCCGCCGCAGGATCTTGTCACGCATGCTGCGGACGAGTTTGGTGAGCGCCGCCCGCAGCGTGTGGTCGGTGGCTTCGGCCATCACGTCAGGGCCGGGAGTGACAAGATGGGCGGAAATGCGGAACGGCGGACTCTTGTCCTGTTGCCGCTCGATAAGGATCCGCGCTTCGTCGATGCGCATCAGAGTAGCGAGGGCTGCCAACTCAGACTCCACCAGGGCGGTGAATGCGTCGGAGGGCTGGTGGAGGCGGTGTTGGATGATCAGTTTCATGGATGCACCGTCTGTCGTCCGGTTTTATAGTTTGAAAAATACTCAATATCGAACGATCAATTCCATATTATGGAATCATTGAATTTGGAACCCGGCTGGTTGAACTTTCATCACCTGCGCTACTTTCACACGGTGGCAGCCGAGGGCAGTCTGCGCGGCGCGGCGGAAAAACTCCGGGTCTCACAGCCGTCCATGTGTACGCAGATCAAGCAGTTGGAGGCGGCACTCGGGCAGAGCCTGTTCCGGCGCAGCGGACGTTCCCTTGTCCTGACGGAGTTTGGCCGCATCGTGCAGACTTATGCCACGGACATTTTTGCCCTCGGGCAGGAGCTGGTTTCTGCGACGGAGCGGGGTTCATCCGGCCGCACGATGCGGCTGCAGGTGGGCATCGTGGATTCATTTCCCAAACTGTTGAGCCTCGACATTCTGCGGCCCGTTTTCAGCCATGTTCCGGCGGTGGTGCTGTCCTGTCATGAAGGGAAACTCGAGGATTTGCTGGGGCAGTTGGCTGCGCACCGGCTTGATGCCGTGCTCTCGGACGAGCCCCCGCCGACGCAGGGAAGCATAAAGACGTTCACGCACCCGCTGGGATCCAGCGGTGTGAGCTTCGGCGCGGCGCCAGCGCTCGCCCGCAAGCTCAAGGGCCGGTTTCCGGCCTGTTTGCGCGGCGCTCCGGCGCTGCTGCCTCTCCATAACACTCCGCAGCGCCGCGAACTGGATACATGGTTTCGTCAGGCAGGCGCTGAACCCCGGGTCGTCGGTGAATTCGCTGATGCCGCACTGGCCAAGGTGGTGGCCACCGAGGGAGTCGGCTTCATCGCGGTACCCACTATCGTAGCGGCCGATGCCGTGGAGCGCTACGGATTCGAAATTTTGGGCCGGACGGAGGCGTGCCGGGCGCAACTCTTTCTCATCACCGCGGAACGCCGCATCGAGCATCCGGTGCTGGTGACTCTGGCGAAACACGCGTGCGACGCCCTCGCCCGCCGCCACGTCACCCGCAAAAAGCCCGCGCGCCCGCGAAAGCCGCAGCGGGCGATTTGATTGCCGGACCGGTCCATCCGCCCGGGGCTTGCCGGATCCGGACGCTTCGTCATGGGCTGCGTCCCCCGCAGCCTGCTTCGACTCCGGAGTTCATCGCAGGCTCAGAACTCATGATGCCTGCCCGGTTCGCCAGGCCGTGGCAGGAAAATGGCTGAGCCCGTTCGGTGTCCACCCTTCAGCAAAGAACCGCGGTGCGATGGGGACGGAGAGTAGCTTCCGGTTCGAGGTTCGTCGTCGTTCTCGTCCTCGAAACACCACTGTCCAAGTCAGGGCGGTCGAGGACGATTAGGAGAACGAGAACGAG
>JANNVM010000210.1:0-1736 GCA_031414455.1 Verrucomicrobiota bacterium | reverse complement strand
GTCCGGTGAAAAAGTCATGCTCCCGTCCCGCAGCCAGAACTTGTCGGTGAGAGTGACGGCCTTTTGTGTGGCAAGGTCCCACAGCAGAACGGGCTGGCCCTCGGCATCCTTCTGGCCAGCCGTGGCCAGCCAGCGACCATCGGGTGAAGCGGCGGCACCGGCGATGGCAGTCGAATGTGGCAGGAGGCCGATTTGGCGCCGGGATTCCAGATCCCACAGTCGAACACATTTGTCTTTGCCCGCGGAGAACACAGTCTTCCCGTCTGCCAATATGCCAACTGCTGAGGCGCCGTAGGTATGTTCACCGAGGATGAAGCGCTCCTCACCCTGGCATTGACGCCACAGGTAACGCCATTCCCAGCCGCGGAGGTCTTGTTGGAGTCCCGGCTTCAGCCGGTCATGTGAATTTGTTGTGGATGCCTCCTCAAAACCGCCTAAAGGCGGGACTCCAACGGGCCTGTGTCGTTCCAGCAGTTGGAGCGCGTGGCCGAGGTCGTCCTCCTGGACGGCCTTGTGCGCGAGATTCATGTCGGAGGCGTAAGCGATCTGGCGGGCTCTGAGCGATTCCTCTTCGGCGCGCTTAAGTTGCACCTGTTCAGCGGTGAGCGCCTTGTTGATGCGCCAGGCGGCAATCGGCGAACCGATGAGGATCGCCAGCAGCAGGACTGCCGCGGCAGCAAGTGATCCGGCGAGGGCGGGTTTGCGGCGGCACCAGCGCCATGCGCGTTCGGCGCGGCTGGCAGGCCGGGCTAGGATCGGCTCATCGCGCAGGAAGCGCGCGAGGTCGCCGGCGAGTTCCTGCGCGGTAGGATAACGTTTGCCCGGCTCCTTTTCCAAACACTTCAGACAGATCGTTTCCAGGTCGGCGGGAACGGCGGAATTCAAGAGACGCGGCCGTGCGGGCTCGTCCTGCTGCAAGGCGCGCAGCGTCTCCGCGACGGTCGGGCCGGCAAAGGGCGGCCGGGCGGTGAGCAAATGATAGAAGATGGCGCCGAGCGACCAGATGTCGCTTCCCGGGCCGGCCTGACCGCGCACACCGGCGGCCTGCTCCGGCGCCATGTAGTTAGGAGAGCCAAGCGCCTGGCCGGTCAGCGTCAGTGACGAGTTGTCATCGAGGCGGCGGGCGAGACCGAAGTCGGCAACATATGGCTTGTCCTCATGATCGAGGAGAATGTTGGACGGTTTCAGGTCGCGATGGAGGATGCCGTGCTCGTGAGCGTGCTGGACCGCGCCGGTGACGGCGAGCATCAAATCAGCGGCGCGGCGTGCCTCCAGAGGCTGTCCCTGGATCCACTCGGCGAGATTTTTACCCTCGATGAATTGCATCGAGTAAAAGTGTTCGCCGGCGCACTCGCCGCAGTCGTGGACGGCCACGATGTTCGGATGGTGGAGCGTGGCTGCCGCCTCGGCCTCGGCCTGAAAGCGAGTGACGAACTCATCCCGGGTGAACGCACCGAACTTGAGCATCTTCACGGCCACGATCCGGTTCAGGCTCACCTGGCGCGCGCGGAACACCACTCCCATTCCACCGCGGGCGATTTCATCGAGCAGCTCGTAATCGCCGAAGAGGCGCGGGTGCCCGGAAGTAGTTGAGAGCATCTCTCCCGCCACACTCGGGGCGGTGGGAGCCGCCGGACAGAGCGGAGCCTCGACGCGCGGAGAGTCGAGTTCGTTCAGAATGCGGACTCCGGATTCGAGCAGGCAATGGAGGCAAAGCCCTTCCGGTGCCCGGAGCG
>JANNVM010000209.1:0-2512 GCA_031414455.1 Verrucomicrobiota bacterium | reverse complement strand
GGACCAACACCATCGGCGCACCCGAACTCATCACCGTCTGGAAAGACCCGGACTTCGATCCAAAACTCCGCGCCTTCTATTACGTCCGCGTCCTCGAAATCCCCACGCCGCGATGGACGGCGTATGATGCGAAACGCTTCGGCAGCAAGCCGCTCCCCGGCACCCGCATGACCATCACCGAGCGCGCCTACACCTCTCCCATCTGGTACAATCCTGCAAAGTGACCGCACGGCTGCAATTCCTGACACCTCGACGAGAATCCGATTACTTCCATGAAACCAACCATACGACTTGCGTCCCTCTTCCTCGCGCTCGGCGCGATCTCTGTCACACCGGCTCCGGCCCAGGACCAGAAGAGTGCGAATTCTACACTGGACCGCACCGTCCTGCCAATTCCCGAACCGAAGACGGATCCGATCACCACACTGGATGCGCGCGATGCGAAGGCTCCGCCGCGTTTCGAGGTGAAGGCGCCGCAGGGCGCCCCGAATGTCGTCATCGTGCTCATTGATGACATCGGCTTCGGCTCGAGCAGCGCGTTTGGCGGGCCGATCAAGATGCCGACGCTCGACAAGATGGCGGGCAACGGGCTGCGCTATAACCGTTTTCACACCTGCGCGCTGTGCAGCCCGACGCGCGTCGCACTGCTCACGGGGCACAATCATCATGCGAACAATGCGGGCGCGATCATGGAGTTGGCGACGGCCTTTCCGGGCAATACCGGGAACCGGCCGCGCGAGATTTCCACGCTCGCGCAAATCCTCCGCCAAAACGGCTACAGCACCGCCGCCTACGGCAAATACCACGAGACGCCGCCGTGGGAGGTTTCCGTCTCCGGACCTTACGACCGCTGGCCGACAGGGTCGGGCTTCGACAAGTTCTACGGCTTCATCGGCGGCGAGACGAACCAGTGGGCACCGGCCATATACGACGGCGTGACGCGTGTCGAACACAAGCCCTCGCCGGATTATCATTTCACCGTGGACATGACCGACCAGGCGATCCGCTGGGTCAGTGCACAGCAGTCGCTCACGCCGGACCGGCCGTTCTACATGTATTTCGCGCCGGGCGCGACGCACGCACCGCATCACGCCCCGAAGGAATGGATCGCGAAATACAAAGGCCAGTTCAGCGGCGGCTGGGACAAGCTGCGCGAGGAGACCTTCGAGCGGCAGAAGAAAATGGGCATCGTCCCAGCGAACACGAAGCTCACTGAGCGCCCGAAGGAAATCCCGGCGTGGGCCGACATGAGCGCGGACCAGAAGCGTCTGTTCGAGCGCCAGATGGAAACCTTCGCCGGGTTCGCCGCGCACACGGATAACGAAGTCGGCCGCCTCGTCGCGCAGCTCGAAGCGATCGGCGCGCTGGAAAATACGCTCTTCTTCTACATCGTCGGCGACAACGGCGCGAGCGCCGAGGGCGGACCCGAGGGCACCGTCAATGAAATGATGGCGCTCAACGGGATCATCGGCAAAGCCGAGCATATGATGCCCTTCATTGATGCCTGGGGCGACCCGACGACCTATCCGCATTACTCCATCGGCTGGGCATGGGCGACGAATTCGCCGTTCCAGTGGACGAAGCAGGTCGCCTCGCACTTCGGCGGGACGCGCAACGGCATGGTGATGCACTGGCCGAAGGGCATCAAGGCAAAGGGCGAAATCCGCAGCCAGTTTCACCACGTCGTGGATATCGCGCCGACCGCGCTGGAGGCCGCGAAGATTCCGCAGCCGAAAACCGTGGATGGCATCGTGCAGCGCCAGATGGATGGCGTCTCCATGCTCTATTCCACCGATGCGCCGAAGGCCGCTGACAAACGCACGACGCAGTATTTCGAGATGTTCGGCAACCGCGCCATTTATCACGAAGGCTGGGTCGCCTGCACCCGGCACTCGATCCCCTGGCTGATGGTGCCGCTGCCACCGCTGAAGGACGACGTCTGGGAACTCTACAAAGTGGACGATGACTTCAGCCAGGCAGAGAACCTCGCGGCGAAGAACCCCGCCAAGCTCAAGGAACTGCAGGCCGTCTTCGACAAGGAAGCCGTGCGCAACCACGTCTTCCCTATTGATGACCGCCGCGCCGAGCGCTTTAACGCATCCATCGCCGGACGGCCGGACATCATGGGCGGGCGCAAGTCGCTCACCGTTTATCCCGGCATGACCGGGATGATGGAGAACGCTTTCATCAACGTGAAGAGCGTGGCGCACACCGTCACCGCCGAGGTCGAGTTGCCCGACGACAAAACCAGCGGCGTCATCATCGCGCAGGCCGGCTACTTCGGCGGCTGGGTCCTTTATATGAAGGACGGCAAGGCGCACCACGAATACAACCTCTTCGGCCTCGAGCGCACCAACATCGCGGGCGAAACGGCGCTCGCGCCGGGCAAACACACGATCTCCTACGAGTTCATCCCGGATGCGAAGAAGCCCGGCACCGGCGGCAAATCCATCCTCAGCGTGGACGGCAAGAAAGTCGCCGAAGGTCAGATCCCCAAAACCCAGCCTTTCGC
>JANNVM010000208.1:0-1655 GCA_031414455.1 Verrucomicrobiota bacterium | reverse complement strand
GCTGCCTTACAGCGAAGACCTGGCCCCGCGGCGCTGGCGCGCGTTTTGGGAGACGGGCGGCGGCCAGCTCGCCGACTGGGGCTGCCACCTGCTGGACCTGCTCTACTTCGCCTACGACCTGCCTTCGCCCGAAGCGGTCATCACCCACACGCCCAAGGCGTCCACCACCGGCCACACCTCGCACAACCAAAGCACCATCACCTATCCGGGCGGCGGGAAGTTCGCGCGTGACAAGTTCGTCGTGCAATACAACGACGACGCGCTGCTGCCCTCCTTCGCCGCGCTGGGCCTGCCCCCGATTAAACCCGGAGCCAACCACACCATGGTCGTGTGTGAAGAAGGCACGCTGCTGCTACAGGCCGACGGCTCGCCCCAGATCTTCCGCAAAGGAAAGGAAGTGGAGGATGAACCGATGCCGGGCGTCGCTCCGCGCAATCACTGGAAGGACTGGGCCGACAACTGCCTCGGCGACAAGAAACCGCTCTGGACGCCCTTCGACATCGGCTGGCGCATCACCGAGCCGGCGCTGCTGGCGGTGAAGGCGACGCGCTTCCCCGGCGTGGAACTGCGATGGGACGCCCCGAACTTCCGCTTCAGCAACAGCGAAAAAGCGAACAAGGAAATCCTGTCCCGCACCTACCGCGAAGGCTTCGCGCCGCCGGTGGTAGTCTGAGTCATTCGCAGCGTCGCTGCACGATCATGGGAACGCCGGGCCAGGCCCGGCGTTCTTATTTTCAAGGGCTGGAAGGCCGCAGGACCATAGCCCAGCGCAAAGCCCTGGGTTTGCATCCAGCAAGAATTCTCCCTCGCCTGCTCGAACGAGAAGAGTCCGACGCCACCTCGCCCATCGGATGGGAGAGGGGCCGGAGTAGAGAATTCGCCCGAGAGCGGCACCTTCATCCACAAGCCATCAGCGAGATGATGATGCAGGGGCTTTCTTCGATTCGTGTCAAATCGTCTGACGGAAGCGAAGTGGAGGCGACGCGCGGGAAAAAGACGTAATGGATTCGACAGGTCAATCAGGCAAGACAGCAGGTGTAAGGCGGCCTCCAGAGCATCGCACCAAGATATTCCGCAAGGTTTGAATTGGCGCGGATTCCCAGCGCCGTAGGCGCGGCATCGTTGTAGAAACACAGCCCAACAAATCTCCAGCCCCGTCAGGGGCGGCATATTCACGAAATGGCCGGCGTCATGCACATGCGGGCAATCGTTGCCAGACGATGCCGCTTCTAACGGAGCTTGAAGATCATTTCATCGACCGTTCTACAAAGATGCCGCGCCTACGGCGCTTTCCGTGGAAACCAATCGTCGGTTACTTTCATTCATCGAGCGGCTTAAAAATGTATCGCGGATCGAATTCCACCCCGAATCTCTCCAGCAACTCGGTGTATTCCTCCCGAAACGATTTTCTGGCATGATGCTTTTGCTGGTTCTCGATGTAACGAATCACCGCGCCGAGTTGCGAACGCGAACAGGAGAACGCACCGAAACCTTCCTGCCACGAAAACCGGCCCGGCACCCAGTGCTTCTCACTGATGAAGCGGGACGAATTGGCTTTGATGTCGCGCACCAAATCCGAGAGGGCCGCATCCGGGCGCAGACCGACGAGCAGGTGCAGGTGGTCCGGCATGTTGTTGATGGCGATCAATTTGTGC
>JANNVM010000207.1:0-2214 GCA_031414455.1 Verrucomicrobiota bacterium | reverse complement strand
TTGATCCGGTCTTTCGCGTCGAGAGTGCCCGTCCACTGAATCGCCGCTTCGGGGTCGGACCTTGACCATTGAAAGGCAAGGCTGGAGGCCACTTCCCCCCTGTCGTTCGCGGGCAATAACTCATATTGAGTCAGCGCGGATGGAATGTCAGGAACATTGCCTTCCCGCGTCAGGGCGAGACCGGCCATGACGAGCCGGGCGCGCAATGGTTCGGGCGCGGTCGCGATCATTGCTGCACGGTCCGAGGCGCTCAGGCCACTGTTCGACATGCTTTCGGTAATGGTAAGACTCAGCGCCTTGAACTCCGGAGTTTGCGGCAGGGTCGCTAGCCATTTCAAGGCCTGCAGGGGCTCGTGCCATGAGGCACTGCTCAGGAGTTTTTGGCGAAGCAATTGCGCGGTGGCATCGTCCGCCGGTTGTTTGCCGATCCAGTCCCACAACGCATCCTTGCAGCCATAGGCATTATTGAGAAGAGCGCTGCTCACGCTGGCCTGGAGCAGGTGATCCGGATCGTTGGCCCTAAGGAAATCAGCGAAGCCCGCTGGATCCGCCGTCATGCGTGCGGAGATGACATCGCCCATGGCGCTGAGGCTGTCTTGCCCCAGTTTTCCGGGGTGTTCCTTCAGCCAGCGCAGGGTGGCGTCGAAATCCTTCTCCGCAGCGACCTTCAGGACGCGGGCCGCCGTGTTGGACGTCTGTTGGAATTGATCGCCGCCCGGCGGCACAAGATCGACGCGGTCGAGGGCGGCCAGCGGATCATGCGTCGCCCAACCCGCCAGCGTGTGGCGGATCCATTCATCGCGCGCCAGTCCCTCCGGCTGCGACTGCGCCCATGCCAGGGCGGCAGGGGCATCTCTTTCCGCCCATGCCCGCACCACGCCATTCAGGGCACGTTCGCGCCACTTGCCGGTGAGGGATTCAGCGAGGGTCCGCGCGCTGCTGAGATCTTTCGACGCCATCAGGGCGAAGGCCTTGTCCGCGCCGGGGTCCCATGCGTCTGTGACAGGTAACTTGCCGAGAACGTCGGCCATGCGGTGCGAAGCGTGTGCGGCGATGTCATTGAAAAACTGCGGCCACCCCGCGCTGCGCTCCGGCCGGGAGAGCATGGCCGTAACGGCGGCATCGCCGTCCTGCGCCATCCATTCGTGCAGGAGTTGATAGGAATAGTCCACACTGCCTTCCGGCCCCGTAAAGAATTGCCATGCGGCCTGCGGATCGGTCTCCGCCCACTCGGCAATCAAAGCGGAACGAAAGGCCCGACGGCGAAACGGATCCTTCAGCCCCTGAATCGCCGTAAACAACGCCGGCATGGATTCCGGCTGCGGCTGATGCGCCTCATGCAACCGCCGCCATTCCGCGAAGAGGGCGCTCTCACTGAAATCAGGTTTCTTCAGTTCCGGCTTTTGAACGGCCCTGGCAGGTAGCGGGGTTTGGGCCGCAGGCTCCCGCGCGTCGCGGACGGCATATCCTGCGGGCACGCTGATGACGGCAAGCGCCGCAGCGGTGGCCAGAGTGGACTTGGAAGCTTTCATGGCAGTGACGAGGGTTGTTTTGAGTTGAGTGCCGGCGGTGCCGAGCGACGAAGCCGCACCTGCGCCCGCAGAGAATGATGCCGCCGCCAGCGCGGCCGGGGCGGTGAGCGCACCGATGGCGGTCGCGATGGTGATGATGAAAACGGCGGCGGGCACGCGACGACGCAGCACGCCTTCCACGACGCCGGACAGCTTCTCGCGCAACAATTCGCGACCTCGCGAGAGCCGTTGTTTCACCGCATCCTCGCTGAGGTCCAGCGCGGCGGCGACGGCCGCCACGGATTCACCTTCACGATAAAACATCACCAGCGGAGTGCGCATGTTCTCCGGCAATGATTCCAACATCGTCCAAATCAAATGCTCTTCCTCGGCATCCGCCGCCGCCTTGTCCGGCGGCGCTCCGGGGGCTTCGTGCGCGGGAGAATCCGCATCATTGAGCGACGCATGCGGCCTTTCCCGCCGCAGGGCATCGACGGCGCAATCATGAGCGATCTTCGTCAGCCACGCTTTGAGTTTTCCTGGCTCACGCAGGGTGGACACACGCTTCCATGCCTTGAGGAAAGTTTCCTGGGCAATGTCATCCGTCAGGCCGATTCGCCGCGTCACGCTGTAGGCCACAGCGGACACCGCCGCCTGATGCCGGCGGACAATTTCCACAAACGCATCCTTGCCAGCCCGATCC
>JANNVM010000206.1:0-3937 GCA_031414455.1 Verrucomicrobiota bacterium | reverse complement strand
CGTTTACACGATCAAAGTGGCGACCGGCGGTGCGCCGTATCGCAGAATTTGGTATTAGCACCACTTCTCAGTCGCCATGCTCACCGATCCCCCCTTCATCCGTAAACTGGACGGCCTTTATCTCCTCGCGAGAAAGGTGCTGGGCGGATCGCTGCAGTCGGACCGGAAGTCCACGAAGAAAGGTGCGGGGATCACGTTTGCCGACTACGCGGAATATCACCCCGGTGATGACTTCCGCAGCATAGACTGGCGGGTGTATGCGCGATTCGAGCAGTTGGTGGTGAAGCTCTTTGAGATAGACGAAGACGCCACGGTTTATGTGCTGGTGGACGGCAGTCCCTCGATGAAATCGAAGTTCCTCTTCGCACGGCAACTCGGCGCGGCGCTGGGATATATCGCGCTGCACATGCTCGATCAGCTTTGCGTCTATGGCCTCGCGGACAAGCTGAATCCGCTGCTCGAGCGCTGCCGGGGCCGCGGCAAGGTGCTGCCGTTTCTGCGTTCGCTCGATGAAGCGCAGACGTTCGGCACGGACACGAACTTCACCGCCTGCGCGCGCGAATTCATGGCCCGCCACCGGCGGAAGGGCATCGTCGTCGTGATTTCCGATTTCCTTTTCCCCGCCGGATTCGAGGACGGCCTCAAACTCCTGCAATACAACCGCCACGACGTCTTCTGCCTCCAGGTGCAGGACGACACCGACACCAAATGCGATTGGAAAGGCGATGTCGAACTAACGTGCGTGGAAACCAACCAGAGCCAGCGCGTCACCATTACCCCGCGCGAAGCTCGCCTCTACGAGCAGGCCGTCGCCGACTGGAATGCCGGCCTCAAGAAATCCTGTGCCCGTCGCGGGATCGGGCTGGCCAGCACCACGCCGGAGATTCCTTTTGAACAGGTCATCCAGGACATCCTGCGCCGGGGAGGGCTGGTGGCGTAATTTTTTCCTGACAATAATTATGAATGCCCGCTACTCAACTATCATCTGCGCTTACATCGTTCTGACCGGAGGCGTTTTCGCCATCGGTGCCGCCTTCGGATTCTATGGTCTTCTCGTCGCCGGAACCGTGCTCCTTGTGATTGCGTTCCAACTGTTCAACCAACTCCGCGATTATCCGACAGACATCCCTTGCGACCGGGAAACTCCTGAATCCTGATAAACCCGCTATGAAATCTTCCAGCGCATACCTAGCCGCGCGCATTCGAGCCGCGATTTTCGGATCTGTCGGTCTGGCCTGCCTGGGCTTTGCCTTTGGCTTCGCCGGCCTTGCGGCAGCCGGGGCGATTCTTCTTTTCGTGGCTTACTGGGAGGGTGGCAACGCGCGGATCGCTAGAGCGGAGCATGAGGAGGACGCCGCGATCCGGCACGAGCGTGAAAAGGCCATGCGGGCCCTCGAATCGCCGTAATCTTATGATGCTGAGCTTTATAAAAAACGGTGGGGCGAAGCTCCTGCTGAGCCCACTTTATGGGGGCAGGTGCCTTAGCGCCTGGTGGGGCGGAGCGGCTGCGACGACACGCTGCGCTCCCGCGGCGAGAGCCATCACGCAGAGGCTTCGCCCGCAGCCGGCGCGCTTCACCGTGGCTCTCGCCGCGGTTACTTTCTCTGACGGTCACAGAGGCTCCGCACCGTCTCCGCCCACGGATGAGTGGGCTCACCAGGAGCTTCGCCCCTCCTGATTTAAGAGCCCTAAGAGGCGGGCCCCGCCCCGCCGGGCGGCTTTCCTGGCGGCGAATCTGCCGATCTGAAACCCGACCTAATGTTATGAATAATCCAAAACGCCCGCATCCCGTGAATTGTCTTAGAGGCCCACTGATTCTTATCGCGTCTGCGATGGTCTGGAGTGGGGCAGGATCGTTCTACTCGAGTCATAGAGCCGGTGGAAATGAGTATGCTCAGATTGGCATATGGATTGCCGCCTTGTTTTTTGTGATCGGCCTGGTGCTTACCTTCGCCGGTCGCCAACGGGACGACTGACCCATGAAATTCCTCGCGCCGCTCTTCTTCTGGTCGTTCCTGAGCTTCATCCCTCTGGTGGCGGTCTATTTCCTGAAAGTCCGTCCGCGGCGGAAGGAGACGACGGCGTATTTTTTGTGGAGCCGGGTATTCACGGAGAGGAAGGCGACCTCGCTGTTCAACCGGCTGCGGGATCTGCTCTCGCTCATTTTGCTTTCGCTCGTATTCGGCTCCGTGTGCCTGGCCATGACGCGGCCGGAACTCGAGGACGATGAGCGGAAGGATCTGCTGCTGCTCATTGATCACTCCGCGAGCATGTCAGCCGGCGGAGGCGGGCAACAGCGGCTGAACCTTGCGCAGAATGCGGCGCGCGATCTTATCAAGGGCATGGACTCCACACAGCGGGCGAGTGTGGCCACGGTGGCGGGTGAAGTTCGTTTCCTCTCACATCTCACGGACGATCCGCGTGCGCTGCTCGATGCGGTGGATGCCATCCAGCCTACGTCGCTCAACTTCCGCCGCGATGCTGTGGCGTCGCTGCGGGCCGGTGATTCCGCGGAGTGGATGAAGGGCTATCGCGTTATCCTGATAACGGACGGCTGCTTTGATGCCGCGGGCGCGCCGGAGGGTGTGGAGGTTCTGAAGGTGGGCGAGCCGCTGGAGAACGTGGGAATTGTCAGTGCCGATGCACAGTTCCTGCCTGGTTCGGGCAGTCCGCTGGGCGTCTTCGTGCAGTTTGCCTCGTCGTTCAAAGCACCGGTCAAAGGCATCCTCATGCTCAAGCCCGACGGCCCGGGCGCAAACAAACTCGTGGATGTGGAGATCATGCCGGGGATGAATCCGGGCGAGGTCTTTACCGTACAGGACGCGCCCGACGGCAAGTGGTCGGTGAAGCTGGATCTCGCGGACGGGTTCGCCGGCGACAACAGCGTCGGCCTCGTCGCTCAGAAACAAAAGCCCGTGCGCGTGATGGTGGATGCGGATGACAAATTCTTCTTTGACACCGCGGTTGAATCGTTCTCCCGCGGCGGCAGCGGCTTCCTGCTCCTGACAACGGAAAGTCCGCAGGTTGTCATCGCGCGCAGCCATGCGCCGGATGTAATGCTCAGTCTGATTTTCCAGCCCGATGGTGCATCGCCATGGTGGAAAAGTGCCGGCGAGCCGCTGGAGTCCGCGGTGCCGAGGGTGCGCGTTCCGGACCATCCGGTGCTGCGCCACTTCGATGCCAGCGGCCTGAACTTTGCCGGCGCGCGGAAGATTATCCCTGCCGACGGTGCACTGGTGCTTGTCGAGTCGGACCAGGCTGTGCCGCTGCTTTACGTAGCGAATGCCGGCGGACGCACGGCGGTGGTCGTAAACATGAACCCTGTGGACGCCGAATTCTTTTACAGCGCGTGGTTCCCCGTGCTTATTCACGGCGCGGCGACGCACCTTGCCGGTCGCGAGGAGTTGCTGGCCTCCACCTATACGCCCGGCGCGACGATCCCCCTGCCCGGTGCCGGCGACACGGAAACGACGAGCATCATCGCGCCCGACGGCTCACTCGTCTCCGCCACCGGCCGGAAATTCGGACCGCTGAAGCAGCCCGGCTTTTACCAGCTCCGCAACGGTTCCGGCGAATGGCTCGCCGCGGTGAATCTGCTCTCGCCCGGTGAGAGCCTTTTAAACAACGAGGCCACGCAGACCACACTCGCGCCCATCGCGCGGGGCCTGCCGCCGTACTTGGTGCTGACGATCATCGCGATCGTCGTGCTGATTCTGGAATCGCTGCTCTACCACCGGCGAAAGGTGGGGTAAGGAAACCGCCTTGCCGACCCCGCCAAGGCATCCCACACTCGCGCGCCGGTTTACAACAACCCGCCGGCAGTCTCATGATTCACACCGCCCGACTCGTCTTCGTTTTTCTTCTCGGCCTTTCCGGTATGGCCTTCGCACAGCACAACTATGCGGCGGAGGAATTTATCATTGTCAGCGGCGGGCCG
>JANNVM010000205.1:0-3304 GCA_031414455.1 Verrucomicrobiota bacterium | reverse complement strand
CAAACGCGCACTGCTTAATAAAGCCGGCCTCCAGTGCCATGCCATCAGCACCCACCTCGTTGGTCAGGCCGTGTGCGACCTCATTGATGAGCGCCACAAAACCATTCTGCCGGACTACATCTACGGCGACGGCAAACCGGAAGGCGTCCGCCAGCGCGCCGCCGAGGAATTGAAAAGGACCGCCCAGGCCGCCCAGCGGTTTGGCGTCAAAGTGGTGAACGGCTTCACCGGCTCCAGCATTTGGCACCTTTGTTACAGCTTCCCTCCCGTGCTGCCCGGTCAGATTGACGCCGGCTACAAGGACTTTGCCAAACGATTCACTCCGATTCTCGACACCTTCCAGAAGTGCGGCGTGAAGTTCGCTCTCGAAGTTCACCCTACCGAAATCGCCTTCGACATCGCCAGTGCCGAGCGCGCCCTCCGCGCCGTGGACTATCACCCCGCCTTCGGCTTCAACTACGACCCCTCACACTTCGGTTATCAGGGGGTGGACTACGTCGGATTCATCCGCAAATTCCATGACCGGATTTTCCACGTCCACATGAAGGACGTCGCATGGAACCTCGGCGGCGAAGCCGGCGTCTTCGGCGGCCATACCGACTTCCATCAGCCCAGCCGCTACTGGGACTTCAAGTCCATGGGCCGCGGGGACATCAACTTCGAAAAGATCATCCGCGCCCTCAACGACATCAGCTACACCGGCCCCCTCAGCGTCGAGTGGGAAGACGGCGGCATGGACCGCGAGCACGGCGCGGCCGAATCCTGCGCCTACGTGAAACGCATTGATTTTCCCGCCTCGAACATCGTCTTCGACGCCCAGTTCGATAAGGCGAAGCAGAAGAAGAAAAAGTAGGCAGCCCTTGCTTCCGTATCATCACGCCGCGTCCGGTTCGCCGGGCGCGGCGATTTTGTTGCGCGGCGATCCTACCCGTTTCTTTGGCGAACCCCTGGTGTCCGCCGGCCATTCCGGATCCAGGCTCCGCGGAGTCCGGGGTGGCGCTTTGGCCCAAACGGCAGGCGAACGTTGGAGGGAACCAGTGGAGGGATCTTGACACCCTGCGCGGCGGGCTGATAAAAACATTTTGGCTGGCGTGACTCCCTTGGTCCGCATTGCCCCCCTTCCCCTCCAACCGCACCCTCCATGAAAACCCGCCTTTCCGCGGCCGCCGTTTGGCTGCTGCTCGTTTCTCCGCTTCCGGCGGCAGTTCAGATCAATGAGTTCATGGTGGACAATCCCGGGCGGCCCAATGACCCGAATGCGCAGCTCGACATGGACCTCAACAGCCCGGGGTGGATCGAGTTGCACAACAACGGCGCGGCTGCGGTGACGCTGACGGGCTGGGCGCTGAGCGATGATCCGGCGGTTCCCGGGAAATGGGTGTTCGCGGCACCGGTGGCTCCGGCGACGGTGCAGACGACGATCGCGGCAAACGGATACAAGCTTGTCTTCTGCGGCGGCATGGAGCGGAACATCGCCAACGTGGAGCCACACCCAACCTTTAATCTCGATGATGGTGGCTATGTGCTGCTCAGCCAGCCGGACGGCAGCGGCGGGTGGACAACGGTGAGCAGTTTTGGAGTGCCCGCTGCCGGAGTGACACCAGCCGCGCCCTACCCGAATCAGCGCAAAGCGGTGAGCTACGGCTATCCGTCGAACAACAGCGCGCTGCCGCCGGTGTTTTTCGAAAGCGATTCCCCTGGTGCCGTTAACACTGCGACAGGCATCAACCAGTTCTGCGCAGACACGGTCTTCGATGTGGACCGGGGTTTCTATGACGCGCCGTTCACTCTCACCATCACCTGCGCCACGCCTGGCGCGACGATCGCATGGACGGTGAATGGCAACGTCCCGTCCGCGACGAGCGGCACCCAAGTCCCCGCCGCGGACGCCGTGAGCACACCGGTCGCCACCATCAATGTCACCGGCACGACTATAGTACGTGCACGCGCATGGAAGACAGGTCTCGGGATGTCGAATGTGGACACCCATACCTATCTGTTTGCTGCCCAGGTGCTCACCCAGACCGGACCGCTTTCCAGCATGGGACTGACGGCCAACGACACCTTTCCCTGGGGCGCCGCCGGCGGCAACTTGCGGACCCCTGCCGGGCCGGACTGGGAAGTTGATCCTGCCGTGGTGAGCCACGCCACCGCCGGGAATCGCTTCACGACAGAGGACTTGAAGAAGATGCCGGTCGTCTCGGTGGTCACGCCGTGGCGCGAAGGATTTGGCCCGAACTCCACGGCGCCGGATTACGCCACAACGCCGGTGGCCAATCGCGGCTTCTATGTGGGAGCCGCCGTCAGCGTCGCCAACGAAGGTGCGGACCGCTACGCCAGCATGGAGTACATCAACCCCACCGGCGACAGCGTGAGTCCCAACGCCGTAAAAGGCTTCCAGACCGACGGCAATGTCCACGTTTTCGGCGGCACGAGCCAGGACCGCTGGAAGAGTTACAAGCTGTCCATGCGCTTCAAGGCTCAGGAAACGATCGTGCAGAACATCTATGGCGACGACACCTCGCCGGAGCAGGATCTTTTCGTCCTCGACGCGCGCCTCAACCAGGCGTGGGTTCATCCCGACGGCACGCAGCGCAGCCGCGGTGATTACGTGCGCGATCACGTCATGGCCGATCTGCAAAATGCGATGGGCGGCTCCTCCTTTCACAGCCGTCCCGTGCATTATTTTCTCAACGGCCTCTACTGGGGTCTCTACATCCTCCACGAGAAGACGGATGATCGTTTTATGGCTGACTATTCCGGCGGAGATTCCGGGGACTGGGATGTCTTCAAGCACAACGGAGGCAACGGCGTGGACGGCGGGACCCTCTTCGCCAACGTCATCGCCTCCGGTCTGCTCAATCCCGCGCTCGCCCTTGGCAGCACGGCGGACGCCACCACGTCCGTCTATAACAACTGCACCGCGCTGAAGAACTACGAGGACCTTCTCGACCTTGTCGGCCTTGGCCGGGTGCTTCCCAATCCCTTGCCCGTGCTCACCGCACAGGCCGCCTATGAAGCCGCCCTCACCAAACTGGATCTCCCCGGCTTCATTGACTACATGCTGCTCAACTTTGTTGCCGCCAACAGCGACTGGGCGCACAAAAACCTCTACGCCTCCTACAGGCGCGCCGGCCCCAGCCCAAAATGGCGCTGGCACAGTTGGGACGCCGAGCACGTCTTCCGCACGGAGTCGGAAAACTCTGTCAGCAAGAACGACACCTACGGGCCCACCGCCATTCACCAGAAACTCGTTGTGAACGCCGAGTATAAACTCGCCTTCGCCGACGCCGTCCAGAAGCGC
>JANNVM010000204.1:0-1606 GCA_031414455.1 Verrucomicrobiota bacterium | reverse complement strand
CCGCTCCCGGATGATCTGCCGCAGCGCATCGATGCCGCCTTTCATCATTTCCTTCGCGTCAAACGGCGTCTGGCCGACGAGCAGTTCATACAGCAGCACGCCCAGGCTGTAGATGTCCGCGCGCGTATCGATGTCGAGGCTGCTCATCTCCGCCTGCTCCGGACTGATGTAAGCCGGCGTGCCGATGAACTGCGAGAACTGGGTGAACACCGTCTTGTCGGTCAACTCACCCTGCGTGGCCTTGGCGATGCCGAAATCAATGACCTTGGGCACGGGCACGCCGTCGTTCACCGTGACGAGAATGTTCGAGGGTTTGATGTCGCGGTGAATGATGCCCTTTTGATGCGCGTGCTGGATCGCCTGACAGACCTTGATGAACAAATCGAGCCGGTCACGGGTGGTGAGCTGGTTCTGGTCGCAGTAATCCGTGATCCGAATCCCGCGGACCAGTTCCATGACGAAAAAGATGCGGCCGCTGTCGGTCACATCCGCGTCAAAAATCCGCGCGATGTTTACATGATCCATCAAGGCCAGCGCCTGACGCTCGGCTTCAAAGCGCGCCACCACCTGGCGGCTGTCCATGCCCGGTTTGATGATCTTCAGCGCCACGCGGCGTTTGACCGGTTCGCGCTGCTCCGCCATCCACACTTCCCCGAATCCACCCTCGCCGATTTTCTCCAGCAGCTTGTAGCGGCCCAGCATTTGCGCGGGCGCTTCGGAAGGAGCGGAGACGGTCCTGGTGGGCGGAAACATCCCGTCGTGCGGGGCGGGGTGCGGCAGGAATCCCGCCGCCCCGAAATGGGACTCCAGCAATTCGTCCAGCGACGCCCGCAGGGCCGGGTTTCCCGCGCAGGCGTGGTCCAGAAAGCCGGCGCGCTCTTCCGCTGACGGCTTTTGCACCGCGAGGTCGAAGAGGATTTCCTCGAGACTTTGATTGGTTTCGATCATCAGGTGGTGGCCGGCATTCCGGCATCAGTCTTCAGTGCGTCGTTTTCGCCGCCGGGATGTCAGCCATTTGAGCAAATCTTTTTCAGTTCCCGGTGGAGCCACGACCGGGCATAGGCCCATGAACGATTCACCGAAGAGAGGGAAATGCCCAGCGCGCTGGCAATCTCCTGATGCTCCATGCCGGTGAAATAGCGCAGCTTGACGATTTCGGCCTTTTGCGGCGATTCAAGCGCCAGCTTTTCCAGCGCCTCGTGAATCGCCAGCACCGTGTCATCGTTGTCTTCCGTCGCAAGGGTGACATGTCCCAGGTCCACACGCTCCAGCGCGCCGCCGTGCCGGACGCGGCTCTTTTTTCTGGCGCGGTCCACAAGAATGCGGCGCATGGCTTCCGCGGCCGCGCCGAAAAAATGTCCCCGTCCATTCCATGCCTGAGGCGTTTCCATTCCGCCGAGCCGAAGCCACGCCTCATGCACCAGCGCCGTGGCCTGGAGCGTTTGTCCCGGCAGTTCCTGCGCCATCTTATCCGCCGCCAGCTTGCGCAGTTCCTCATACACCAGCGGCAGCAACTGTTCCGAGGCCAGCGGATCGCCGTTCGCGATTTCATTCAGGATGACGGTGATGTCGTTCATGTTTCGCAGCAGCGGGCATTTCGGTTTCC
>JANNVM010000203.1:0-12873 GCA_031414455.1 Verrucomicrobiota bacterium | reverse complement strand
CGTTCACGTTCGTCACCGTGATGACAACGACATCCTCAACCGTGAGTCCCGGCGTGCCAGTGTCCGTGGCCCGCACCCGCACCGAATAACTGCTCTGCGTTTCAAAATTTGCGGCGGGGGTGAGTTTCAGTTCATTGCCGGCGATCGTGAAGCTGGCATTGTCGGTGCCACCGGAACCGGCCACCAGTTGAAAGGTGTGGGTGTCTCCCAGGTCCGGGTCGGCGGCACTTAAGTTGCCCACGGTGGAACCGGCGGCGCTGTTTTCCGCGATGGTGTCGGCGCTCAGCACAATTGCTTCCGGCGGCTCATTAGCATCATTGACGGTGATCACGAAGACCTCCTCGGCTATCAGCCCCGGCGTGCCCGCGTCCGTGACCCGCACGCGCACGGAGTAGATGGAGTGCGTCTCGAAGTCAGCGCCCGGCGTCAGTTTCAGTTCATTGCCTGCAATACTAAAGCTGGCGTTGTCCGTGTCGCCGGTGCCGCTTACCAGCGTGAAGGAATGGGTATCGCCGGAGTCGGTATCGGCGGCACTCAAGGTTCCGACCGTGGCGTTGGCGGCGTTGTTCTCCTCAATGCTGGCAGCGCTCAGCGCGATACCGAATGGTGCTTCGTTCATGTCGGTAACCGTAATCACCAGGACCTCCTCAACAGCCAGTCCCGGCGTGCCGGCATCCGTAACCCGCACGCGCACGGAGTAGCTGGACTGCGTCTCGAAGTCAGCGCGGGGAGAGAGCTTCAATTCGTTGCCGACGACGGTGAAGTCTGCATTGTCCGTGTCCCCAGCCCCCGCGACGAGCAGGCAGGTGTGAGTGTCGCCGGCATCTGCGTCCACAGCACTCAAGATACCGACTGCGGTGTTCGCGGCGTTGTTCTCCGCGATGCTGGCCGCGCTCAGCGTGAGTCCGGTTGGGGCTTCGTTCACGCCGGTGACCGTGATGACAAAGACATGCTCAACCGTAAGCCCGGGGGTGCCCGCATCCGTGACCCTCACCCTGACGGTATAGGCGGACTGGGTTTCGAAGTCAGCACCAGGCATCAGTTTCAGTTCGTTCCCGGTAACGTTGAAGCCGGCATTGTCCGTGTCTCCGGCGCCAGCCACGAGCAGGAAGGTGTGGGAGTCGCCGGCGTCCGCGTCCACAGCGCTCAAGGTGCCGACTGCGGCGTTAGCGGCGTTATTCTCCGCGATGCTGGCCGCGCTTAGTAAAATGCCGGTCGGAGCTTCATTCAGGTCGGTCACGGTGATTACAAAGGATTGCTCCACTGTCAGTCCCGGCGTGCCCGAGTCCGAGGCCCGAACGCGTACGGAATAACCGGACTGAGTTTCGAAATCGGCACGGGGCGTGAGTTTCAGTTCGTTGCCGATCACCGTAAAGCTGGCGTTGTCCGCGTCTCCCTGGCCCGCCACGAGCAGGAAGGTGTGGGTGTCACCGCCATCCACGTCCGCTGTAATCAACGTGCCGATGGTGGCGTTAGCGACGTTATTTTCTGCGAAATTGGCGGTGCTCAGCGAGAGGCTGGTGGGAACTTCATTCACGTCGGTGACCGTGATCACGAGGGATTGCTCCACCGTCAGGCCCGGCGTGCCGGCGTCCGTGGCCCGCACACGCACACTATAGCTGGATCGCGTCTCGAAGTCAGAAGACGGCGTCATCTTGAATTCGTTCCCCGCGATGCTGAAACTGCCATTGTCCGCATCTCCCGCACCGGACACCAGCAGGAACGTGTGGCTGTCGCCGGCATCCACATCCGTGGCGCTCAGGGTACCGATGGTAGAACCGGCGGCGCTGTTTTCCGCGATGCTGGCCACACTCAGCGCCACTCCGGTGGGGGCTTCGTTCACGCCGGTGACCGTGATGACAAAGACTTCCTCCACCGTCAGTCCCGGCGTGCCGGTATCCGTCGCCCGCACCCGCACACTATAACTGGCTCGCACCTCGAAGTCAGCAGACGGCGTCATCCTGAGTTCGTTCCCGGCAATACTGAAGCTGGCATTGTCCGCAGAACCGGCACCGCTAACCAGAGTAAAGATGAGTGCCGCCGATTGCCCGGGGTCAGGGTCCGTGCCGCTGAGTATGCCGACGGTGGCTCCAGAGGTGTTATTCTCAGCGATGCTGTCGGCGCTCAGCGCGATGTCGGTTGGTGGTGTGTTGGCACCGGTGCCCCGAATGCCGAAGTCGTATGGATTTTCGTTACTGTCGTCATTTGGAATGCTGAGAGTGGCTGTCCGGAGGCCAGTGGCACCGGGAGCAAAGGTCACCTCGAACGTGGTGGAACCGCTGGGGCCGACAGGTGAAACCGGTTGGGCCGTCACGGTGAAATCGGCGGCGTTGGCACCGCTGACACTCACCATGGGACTGCCGGGGAGCCCGATATTGCTCGTGCCGGCATTCTGAATGGTAAACGTGCGCGTGACACTGCCGTTGATTGCGGGGGTGCTGCCAAAATCCGTGAAATCCGCGGTGCCCGGCGTCACGTCACCGTCCGGGATATTCACGCCGTTGCCGGTCAGATTGATTTCGCCCACGGCACCGGTGCCGCGAATGGAGAAATTGTAAGGGTTCTCGTTGCTGTCGTCGTTGGCGATTGAGATTGTTGCGTTGCGCGTCCCGCTGGCGGTGGGGTCGAACGCCACCTGAAAGGTCGTTGAACCGCCGGGCACCACGGTTGAAGCCGGTTGCAGGGTCACGGTAAAATCAGTGACATTGGTGCCGCTCAGACTCACGCCGGGTGTGCCGGAGAGGTTCAAAGTACCGGTGCCGGTGTTTTGAACGGTGAACGTGCCCACAAGTATTCCGCCGGTGACGCTGGTGCTGCCGAAATCCGTGAAATCCGCCGCTCCGGGTGTCGTGTCACCGTCAGGAATCGACACGCTGTTACCGGTCACATTTATCTCAGGGAGTGCCCCCGTGCCATTGATGGAAAAGTTGTAGGGATTCTCATTACTGTCGTCATTCGCGATGCTAAGCGCTGCTGTGCGGGTGCCGCCGGCCCCGGGATCGAATGTCACCTCGAACGTGGTCGAACCGGCAACCGCCACCGGTGAAGCCGGTTGCAGCGTTACCGTGAAATCGGCCGCGTGGGTGCCGCTGACACTCACCTTCGGGGTCCCCGTCACATTCAAAGAACCGGCTCCGGTATTCTGAATCGTGAAAGAACGGGTGATGGTGCCGCCGACGGAGTCCGTCGTTCCAAAGGCCGTAAAATCCGCCGCTCCGGGTGTCGTGTCGCCGTCAGGAATGGACACGCTGTTGCCGGTCACATCCATCTCAGGGAGTGCCCCGGTTCCATTGATGGAAAAGTTGTAGGGATTTTCATCACTGTCGTCATTCGCGATACTAAGCGCCGCCGTGCGGGTGCCGGCAGCCCCGGGATCGAAGGTCACCTGGAACGTAGTCGAACCGGCAGCCGCCACCGGTGAAGCCGGTTGCAGGGTCACCGTGAAATCGGCCGCATGAGTGCCGCTCACACTCACCTTCGGGGTCCCCGTCAAATTCAACGCGCCGGCCCCGGTATTCTGAATCGCAAAGGAACGGGTGATGGTGCCGCCGACGGGGTCCGTCGTCCCGAAGGCCGTGAAATCCGCCGCTCCGGGTGCCGTGTCGCCGTCAGGAATCGACACGCTGTTGCCGGTCACATCCATCTCAGGAAGAGCCCCCGTGCCATTGATGGAAAAGTTGTAGGGATTCTCATCACTGTCGTCATTCGCGATGCTAAGCGCCGCCGTGCGGGTGCCGCCGGCCCCGGGATCAAAGGTCACCTGGAACGTCGTCGAACCGGCAGCCGCCACGGGTGAAGCCGGTTGCAGCGTCACCGTGAAATCGGCCGCATGGGTGCCGCTCACGCTCACTTTCGGAGTCCCCGTAACATTCAAAGAACCGGTGCCGGAATTCTGAATCATGAAGGAACGAGTGATCGTGCCTCCGATGATATCCGTTGTTCCAAAGGCCGTGAAATCCGCCGCTCCAGGTACCGTGTCGCCGTCAGGAATGGACACGCTGTTGCCGGTCACATTCATCTCCGGCAGTGCCCCCGTGCCATTGATGGAAAAGTTGTAGGGATTCCCGTCGATATCGTCATTCGCGATGCTAAGCGTGGCCGTGCGGGTGCCGCCGGCCCCGGGATCGAAGGTCACCTGGAACGTGGTCGAACCGGCTGCCGCCACCGGTGAAGCCGGTTGCAGCGTCACCGTGAAATCGGCCGGGTTGGCGCCGCTCACACTCACCGCCGGGGTCCCCGTCAGATTCAGAGGGCCGGTTCCGGAGTTCTGAATTGTGAAGGAGCGTGTGATGGTGCCTCCATTGACATCCGTAGCGCCAAAGGCCGTGAAATCCGCCGCTCCCGGTGTTGTGTCGCCGTCAGGAATCAACACACTGTTTCCGCTGATGTTGATATCCGGCAGGGCCGTGTCGACGGTCATATTGAACGTCATCGTGGAACCGGAGACACTGATTCCATTGATGACATTGCCGCTGGGAAGGATCACACCGCCCTGGTAGGATTTGGTGTCGGGGACGGTCGTGGATGCGATCGCACTCACACCGCCGCCGCGATACACATCTCCGCCATCCCCGCGGTCTATGCCCTTTTCCAATTCGAAGAGACCATCCGCCTGGAGCAGGGCTATTTTGTAATGATACCCGTTTTCCGGCCATCCCGCCTGGCCCGGGTAGCCTTCGTAGGTGTTGTCCAGCCTTGATTCATCAATGTGCCAAATGGCCAGACCGCCCTGCGGCATCACGGACTCAAATCCGAACGGCTGCCGGTTCTCGACGAGGAGGTACTCTCCGGAAGGAAATCCCGCCGTGATCTTGAGAACTGTGGGGCTGGTTTCCACCTGCGGAACCGACTGCGCGCCCAACCCGATGACCGTGGGGGTCAGCCAGCCGAGTTGCGCTTTACACCATGCGGAAAAATGTGGCGGGTGAAGCTGGGTGCCGTCAAATCCCCATGAATTGGCCATCAGGCAGTATGAGCCGATGCCCTCACTGGAGCCGTCCGTGTCGTAAAGGTCCGGGAGTCCGAAAAAGTGGCCGGTCTCATGACAGATGACCCCAATGCGCACCGGCGACGTGCCGCTGGCACCCCAGAGAGCGGGTTCCGTGTGATAGTCCCGGACTTTGACTTTCACGCCCGATCCGTTGTTATCGGCGCTCACCCAGTTGGCCGAGAGACCCCAGCGATGAGACCAGATCCAGTTCCCGTTCCCGCCCCCGGTCTCCGCTCCATACCCGGAATGAATGACCGCTATCGAATCAATGAACCCATTATTGTCCTGATCGAATTGTCCGAAATCCACCGAAGCATCCACGAGAGCGAGCGCGTCCTGGACCATTCTTTGGGCGTTCTGTGGATAGGAACCAAGGCCATCCGTGCCATTGGCGTAATAGATTTCCGTTTGTGGCAGTGTGACCCAAACAGTCACCGTGCTTTGCAACGTCATCGTCCCGTAGGAATTCTCCGTATAAAAATCCCTAACACTACCCGTCGGAGCCAGAGTGGCATGGCCGCCAACAGCGTTGAAAATCGTGTCGTAGTCGGCCTCCGGCCTGGTATGGACACCCGGCGTGTGATCGGAGAACCTGCAGAGCACGACGAGATTTTTCACCGTGCCGGCAGGAGGCACCAGGGCAGGAGGTGACGCGGCGGGCTGTTCCGCTCCCGTTCCGCTCACCGGTGCGGCCTTAAGTTTATGGCGCTGCGCCGGTGCTGGCAGCAACCGCTTCGGCGTGCCCGTGGGGGCCGGCAGTCCCCGCCCTGCGCGCCTGCTTCCGGCCACAAGGTTGCCGGTACCGTCGAGTTCCGCATAGAAATAACTGCCCCGTTTGTTAACCACAGTGAATCCCTTGTCATCTTCAAACCAGTGGAACGCTTCATCGCCATGAACCCGCAGCCGTAACACACTGCCGTCCGTTTGCGTGACCTCCACGGGGTTGGGGCTGGCATTGATCGCGGAGGCCTCGCGAACTCCCAGTCCCCAAAGGGTGAGAAGCACGATGCCTCCGGCACGGAGAAACGCACGCAAGGCGAAGAGGTTAAGCATTGGTAATGGTTGGTTGAATTTCCATAAAAAAAAGAAAATACCACACTTAAGCCGTCAAGCAAGCTACCGGACGAATCCAAGACTTAAATCCTGCACCGAATGCCGCGGCACATCTAAGTCATTCATTATCAACATACAGTGTGCCCCGATGGGTGATTTTCAACTCCTGAACCGAGTGAGAACTGACCGCCGGCACCGACTCCGCGCGGGCACCGGAAAGGATCCCCGGTTCACAAACCAGCTCTCACCATGGCGGGAGCGCCATCGTGCCGCCATCGAGAACGATGGTGGTCGCGTTGATGTATTCCGCCTCGTCACTGAGCAGGAAAGCGGCGGTATGCGCGATGTCGAGCGGCTGGCCGAGGCGGCGCACGGGGATGCGGCGAGCGACCTCGGCGTAAAGCTCGGCGACCGGCTTGTCCCAGCCTTCGCAGGTTGCCGCAAGCATCGGGGTATCGATCGTCCCCGGACTGATGCCGACGACACGCACTGTTCCCGCATGGTCCACGGCGAGGCAGCGCACCACGGCTTCGAGCGCGGCCTTGGACGCGCAGTAGAGCGCATGCGCCGGGAAGCCGATATGCGCGGCGACGGATGTCGTGATCAGGATGACGCCTTTGCCCTGCGCCTCCATCACAGGAATAACGTGTTTGGCGGTCCAGAACACACTCTTCACATTCACGCCCATCACTTTTTCCCATGCAGCGTCATCGAAGTCCGTCGCTTTCCCTTTCGCCCACACGCCCGCATTGCAATGCACGCCGTCGATGCGCCCGTAGTGTGCGATCGAACGCGCCACCAGCGACTCCACACTCTCCTCCCACAGGACATCGGTGAAGACGAAAAGCACATCGCAGCCAGCCGTTCGCAGTTCCGCCTCCAGTGCGTCGCCGCGATCCGGCTGGTTCGATGCGATGACGACACGCGCACCGAGTGAAGCAAAATGCCGCACGCAGCCTTCGCCGATGCCCGACGTGCCCCCGGTGACGAGAATCACTTTGTCTTTCAATGCCATGGCAGGTCATCCTCCTTTTCGAATTTCATAAACTCAATTACCGCGCCGTCCTTCATCACAAACGCGACGGTAAAATTCGGCGACGGCTCGAACGGTTCGATGAGCACCTTCTCTCCGCGCAGCGCGGCGTCGAGGTCGTCCACACGATACGCGATGTGCGGCATATCGCGCACAGGGCCCGTGACGGGACTGTCCTTCTCAAAACGCAGATGCTCGACTTTGTAAGGATGCTTCCGCGGGTCGGTGACCCACACTTTCGTTTCCTCGACGTAGTATTCGCCGGGGTGGCTTTCGCCGGTCGGCAGACCGATGTGATGGAATTGTCGCATGGTTATTCGGGTTGGTTGCGTGCCGCGATGGCGCGGTCGGCCATGCGGAAGAAATCATTCTCCGGCGCATAGCCGAGCACGGTGCGGGCCCGGGTGATATTGATCTCAAACGAGTGATAGTTAGGGCAGCGCAGTTCGACCGCCGGCACGCCGAGTTTGGCGCTCAGGTGCGTGGCCGCAACGCGGTAATCAAACGCCGATGGCCCCGCGATATTGAACGTCTGGCCGAGCGCGGCCGGATTTCCGAGCGCCCGGTCGAACGCCTGCATCACGTCGTCCACATGCACAATATGCCGGCGCAGCGGCGTGCCGTGAGCGTCAGTGAGGACCGGGATGCGCTCCTGTCCGGCGCGTACGAGCGCGAGCACGTCCCCGGTCACCTCGCCAAACCCGTGTCCCGGCTCGGCGGGATTCACGTTCTTCAGCAGCGAAAAGTGATTCAGCAAGTCATCCTGCTCGAAGACCCACGACGAGCGCAGCACCGTGAAGGGCACATCATACTGGATGCCGTATTGCTCCGTCATCGCCTCCTCCATGACCTTGGAAAAAGCATAGTAGCCAGGATAGGCCGTGCGCGGATGATCTTCATCAATTGGCACCGGCTGCGGATAAAACCAAATCCCCACCGCCGCATCGCCGCCAAACAAAATGAATTGCTTCACCCCATGCCGCCGGCAGGCTTCGAGGATGTTGAATGTCCCGCGCACGCTGACATCGAAGAACGTCGCCGCATCCTCCTTCGCAGTAGCGAGTTGCACCACGATGTCCGAACCGCGCACCACTTCCTCCACCGCCCGCGCATCCGCGATGTCACCCTGCACGCAAACCGCCTCCGCCACCGGCGTGCGGTGCACCAGTGCCCGGACTGCGCAGCCGCGACGCTTGAGCACGCGGAGCGCGTGACAGCCAAGCTTTCCGGAGGCTCCGAAGACAGCGATGGTGGCGAGGAATCGGCGGACTGTCATGATGGAATTACGAGGTATTGGTTTCGGCAGGCAGGGGGAGGCGTTCAATCGCACTTCCATCGCGCGTCAGTCGCCGCCGCGGACTGCAAACATTCGCGCCATCATGGGGTCTTCGGTTTGATGAAGATGACCTCGGCCCGGTCAATCCAACCTTTGCGAAGATCGAGGCGGAACCAGCCGTCACCGTTCTTTTTGTGAAGACGGCACCCGGAGCGTGGACCGAATTCCTTGAGGTCGTGTTGCGCCCAGGTCTTACCCATGTCGGGCGAGTAGATAATGCCGCAGGCATACGTCGAGGCGGGCGCGCAGTGGGTGGCGATCATGACGCCGTCCTCGATGATCATGTTGGCGGACTCAAACCCTGGATTGAACAGCAGTGTGTGCTTCTCCTTGTCGGCGATGTCGGCGGGGGCGCAGGAGAAGATGCCGCGATCGTAGGTGCCGCGAATCGTCTGACCATTGGCATCGGAGATCCAATAGAGCCTCCCGTCCACGAAATTGATGCCGCCGCATTTGAAGCGCGAGTTGGAGTTCACGCTGACAATCACTTTCCAATTCCAGGAATCGCCTGTTGCGTCGTAGGTGCCGCGCAACCAGTGGCACTCGTCGCCGTCGCCGCGATCAATGTCACCGGTGCAGGCGTAGAAGGCTTTTTCGACGGGGTTCCAGGTCACGTTGTGAACGTGACGGGCGAGGACCTTGTTAGCCGGATCGCCCAGCAGCGGTGAGGACGCCGCGGCCCCCGGCTGCTGAAAGTGCTTATTCCGGCCGAAGGAATACGCGAGCTTCACGGTCTCGCCGCTGTCGGTGGAGTAGTAGATATTCACCGGCACTTCGCCGCCGGTGACGTTGCAGTAGTTCCCCCACACGAGCATTTCCTTCCCCTCCACCTCGAAGCAGTGCTCACCATCGAGTGCATGGAAATACCAGCCGGGCATGGCGGGATTCACCGGCTTGTGCGGAATGTAGTCGCTGCCATCGGCCCTCTTCACCGTGATGGCGCGATGCGTCTTGAGATTGTCGGTGCTGAGGAAAAGCTGCGCGCTCGTGGCGAAGAGAATGTTCCCGTTCTTCAGGATGACGCTGAAGGTAATCTTGTCCGCATCGGCAAACTCCGCGCGGTGCGCCCAGGTTTTCGCATTGTCCTCCGAGAGGAAAATATTACCGTCGCCAAAGCCGAAAGCCTTGCTGCCACGCTGCGAGTCAATGTAAGGCCCCGCGGGGGCGATGCGGTAATAGAATTGCTCTGTTTCGCCTGTGAAGGTGTCCGTGAGCCGCGGCACTTCGTCGCAGAGCGCAAGCGCGCGCAAGGCCTGCGCGGTGCTGATGTAGGTGCTGAAGTGATACGTGTCGCGGTAGAGTGACTTCATCCACCAGCGTCCGCTGACGCGCTGATTCTGTTTCAGCCAGACCACTCCTTTTTGAATGCGCGGGTCGCTCGCCGGCACCCCGCTTTCACGCAGCAGGATGATGGCAAATCCGGTCATGTAGGCATCGCTCGCCGGATTCGCCGCATCGGGTTCACCTTCGATCATCGCGACAGTTTTGGCGTCCACGGTTTCGTGCCATTTCATCACCGGCGACATGCGCCGCGTCGACCAGCCGCCGTCCGGTTGCTGCAGGCGCCAGAGCATCGCGGTCGCCGCATCGCGCTGCGCCGGCGGCACCAGTTCCGGCATCAGCGCGGCGAGCCGGAGCTGGAGCGCGAGTTCGTAATCATTCACCGGCTCGTGGGCGGCGAGGAATTTCTTCATCCGCGCGATGCGTTCGAGCGTGCCGGCATCCTTGAGGTTCGCCAGCCACCCCGGGGCCGTGACCACCGCGCGCGCCGCCTGCACCGTCAGCTCGAAATGCGTGGTGATGTAGGGAATCTCGACCTCGCTGTAGGTCTTGAAGAAGCCCTCGGGCTCCAGACGCGACATCGTGCGCTGCAACGAGACCGCAGTGTGGTCGCTCAGCTTTCCAGTGACGTGCTGGTCCCATGACGCGAGGCCGGCGCTGCGCCACACGGACGTGTAGGAGTTGATATCGTCTTGGGCATCGGGCTTTGGGATGTTCTCGATGAAGTCGGCGAGCACTTCCTCGCTGGGTTTTCCCAGCAGCGGCGTCAGCACCGGGCGCTCCGCCATGTAAGTGCCCGTACTGTGGCAGGCGATGCACGATTTCTCCCGCACCCAATGATGCGCGCCGTCATCAAGATACTTCCGTGCCGCACGAACCGTCTCCGCTCCGAACGACGCTGCCTTCGGCTCATCCGCCGTCGCCGCCGGCACCTCTATGCCCTCGGACTTGTATTGGAACGCCGGCCTCCCCGCCGGCTCCGCAGCCTCGCACAAAGCCGCAAGCAGGATGAGATTGAGGAACGTGAGGGTGCGGCTGGCTTTGCGAGAGTTCATGTTTGGCGGAGAAGTTACCCGGGTGCGGAGATGTCACCCGGGAACTTGCAGCCCGCCTGGGAACTTGCAACCCATGGAGGATGGAAGATTCCAGCTCGCCGACCCCATAGCCAACTATCTGCCCGAACTGAAAGACGTGCGCGTGATGACCGGCGGCACCGCCGGCGCGCCTGTGCTCGCCGCGATGGAACGGCCCGTCACCATCAAGCATTGGACTGTCCGGGAACAGGCGTAGTTTATGACTCCCTCCGTGGCTGCTCAAGAGGGGAAGCGAAGTTCAGTTTCGCGTTCCGTTCACCCTCACTCTGGAATTCGCCGCGATCCGTTTAGGCCTAACGAACGTGGCTTGCGGCGCTGGGCGGAGGCGGCGGGAGCCCGCAGCCTTGGGCACAGGGGGATTCAGTTCATGGCGCGGGCTTTAATTTTTCGTCGAAGGTCACGGAATGTTCGTAGTCGCGGAGGAAGAACATCAGAGTGCCGGCAATCAGCACAACAGCCGCCACGGCGTAAGCGGTGGCGGTCAGTGTGAGCAGACGGTCAATGCCGAGCGACTGTTTCCACAGCCCGCCGAACAGGGTCGCGAATCCGGACATGATCGCACCGAAGAAATTGAGCATTCCGACGGCGGAAGCGCGGGTTTCGGAGGGCACGACTTCAAAGGCAGCGGGGAAGATGTTGCCCATGAGCAGGCCGCTGAAGAGTCCGAACGCAGCGGCGGCGATGCGGGTGTTGCCGAGGGTGTCGCTGCTGCCGAGCGCATGCAGGCAGGGCGCGCAGAGCAGCAGGCTGGCGACCATGATCCACAAGCGCGCGGCTTTCGTGCGGCGATACATTCTGTCTGCGAGAAACCCGCCGCCAATCAGGCCGACTGCCGTGGTGCCCTGCAGGAAGACGGTCGCATTGAAGGCAGCGTCGGACTGATTGAGCGCAAATTTATCGTGCAGGAATGCGGGCAGCCAGCCATAAAGCAGCCACAGGCCAAACACAAATACAGGGAACACGATGCAGAGCAGCAGGAAGGTACGGATTTTGATGAGCGCGGCGATAGCGAGCGTGCTGCGGGATTTTGCGGGTCCGGGGGGCCCCGCTTCGTTGACGCCCCGGAGGAACATAAAATAGGGCAGCGCGTAGAGCACACCCACGGCTCCAAGCACGAAGAACGCGCCGCGCCACTGGCCGCGATCCGCCATCCAGCCGCCGAACCAGCTCCCGGCGACAGTGCCCGCGATCTGTGCGGTCATGAGTGCGGCAACGGCGCGTGAGCGACGCTCGGGGACGTATGCGTTCGCAGTGAGTGCGATCGCGGTCGGCATGAAGAGCGCCTCGGAGATGCCCATCGCTGCGCGCATGGAGAGCAGCATCATCGCCGAGGAGGCAAAGCCTGTAGCCACCGTGACGATGCTCCATACGATGAGACTCAGGACGACGAGCAGACGTTTGGAAAAACGATCGCCGAGTTGCCCGGCGATCGGACATCCGAAGGCATAAACCCACAGGAACACGGCACCGACGAGACCGAGCTGCTGGTCGCTCATTCCCAGATCCGGCTGCAGGGCAGGGAACATCGCGAACACCGCCTGACGATCCGCGTAGTTCAGGAAGTAAGCGACCCACATGAAGGCCACGAGCAGTGTGGCCTTGCGGGCGTTGTGCGCTGGAGCGGCCACGGTCACGCCCGCAGCACCTCCTTCGCGCTCACTTGCTGCGCGATGACGGCGACGCAGTCACCCTGCTGCGTGAGGCACGGCGCACGCAGCGTGACCAGATAGCCAGCCGACTGTGCCAAGATGGATTCCGGCGCGCGGTCGGGCCGTTCGAGATGATGGATGTGGCCGACAATTTGTCCTCGCTTCACCTTCCCGCCGAGATCGACGGTGATTTCAAAAATCCCCGACTCCGGTGCGAGCAGGTAGTCTTCGCGATTGAGCGCCCGGGTGAGAATGACCGGAGGCAGTCCGAGGCTGGCGCGCGTACGCTCACGGCCTTTGAGCGCGCCCACGTGGATGAGCACATTGCGCAGGCCGCTCTGCGTGAGTCGATGGACATCGGCGGGGATGCACTCGCTGCCGCCCATTTCCGTGGTGACGACGAGCTTGCCCTGATTCTCCGCCTCGACGGGCAGCAG
>JANNVM010000202.1:0-3898 GCA_031414455.1 Verrucomicrobiota bacterium | reverse complement strand
CCAACCCCATCCACGACGGCGTCGTCAACGCCCTGTGCAACGAACTCAACACCACCGAAACCTGCTATCCGGGCACCGCCCTGCGCCTGAAATACGTCCCGCTGAGGTCAGCCCCTTTCCCGGCAGGTCAGGATGTCTGAGCCTTGGCTTTGCCGTATCCGGCGGACTCTGCTTCCTCGCACTCGCGGGTCTCGCCTTTGTCAAAACCCGCTGGCGCACCACCTCGGGTGCCGTTGCTGAGGCCCGCATTCGAAACCGCACGTCGCAGATGACAGCACGCCCGGCGGCCCCCATAATGGGCGCGGCATGACCGTTCATTTCACCAATCACGTCACGGCGCGGCTGCCGTCGGGCAAATCCTCAGATGCCTGCGCCGTTCACCGGCAACAGGACACGATGATCGCTGTGCTTGCGGATGGTGCCGGTTCCGGTGCGCCCGCCCGGGAGGCCGCGCTCCGGGCCGTGGAGGTGCTCGCGGGCCACTACGGCAACCGGCCCGCCGCGTGGACGCCCGGCCGCGCGCTCACGGAAATCGTCATGCTGCTCAACCGCACCTTCTGCGGCGAATCCGAGGCCCGGTTTGGCCGGCGTGAAATGGTTAGCACCCTGGCGGTTTCCGTCATTGAAGGCGACACGCTCCACGGGCTCAACGCCGGCGATTCGCGCGTTTGGCTGTTCCGTTCCGGTAAATTGCAGCAACTCAGTGAAGACCATACCGATCCCGCGGACGAGAATTGCCTGGTCTCCGGGCTCGGGATCACTGATGAGCCGGAACTGCACCAATTCAACATTCCCCTCGCCGACGGTGACGTCATCCTGCTGGCCAGCGATGGGGTGTGGAAAAATCTGACAGCGGACGACCTCACCGCTGCTCTGCTCCGCCAGGCCCCGGCGCGCAGTCTCGTCGCTGCCGCCCGCGAGAAGGCCACGGCGGCCACGCTCGATGACATGTCGGCCATCGTCATGGAGGTGAAACACGTCAGCTGTCTGCCGGGACGCCGCGATACGCCGCTGCCGGTCCTGACGGAACTGCGCAAGGGACTCGCCGTGGACGGATGGACACTCCAGCGCCCGCTCGGTGGTTCGGACTGCTGCTGGCTGGCGGAGAAAGATGCGCAACGTGTGGTCCTCAAGTTTCCGCCTGCCGACGCCGCCCGGGATGAAGTGCTGCTCCACGCGTTCATTCGTGAAATCTGGAATGCCACCCGCACTGAGGCAGACTGGTTTGTCAGGGCATGGGAACCGGAGGGAGCGACCGCCCGCTACTACGCCATGGAGTTCATTGAGGCTCCGGGATTGAAATCGCTGCTCCGTTCCCGCCGGCTGGCCGTGGAGGAAGTGGTCGAACTCGGCAAGTTCCTCGCCGCCGCCACGCAGCACCTCCTGCGTTTCGATCTCGTCCACAGCGACATTAAGCCGGAGAACATCATGGCCGACACCAATTACGACCGCCTCCGTTTTAAGCTTGTGGACATGGGCAGCACCGTGCCCGTGTTCTCGACTGTCAGCCGCGCCGGCACGGTCAGTTACCTCGCGCCGGAGCGCTTCGGTGGTGCGCCGGTCAGCGAGCGCACGGAACTTTTCTCCATCGGAGTCACTCTCTATGAGGCGCTCACCGGACGGCTGCCGTTTGGTGAAATTGAGCGTTTCCAAACACCGCACTTTTCCGGAGCAAAGCCGCCGTCGGCGCACACTCCCAACGTGCCGGCATGGCTGGATTCTGTCATCCTCCGCGCCTGCGCCGTGGATCCCGTCCGCCGCTACCTTCATTATTCTGAACTCGCATACGATCTCACCAATCCTGACAAAGTCGCTCCGTGGCGTCTACCCGGCGCTCCGCTGGTCCAGTCGAATCCGCTGCTCGTTTATAAGGCGGGCTTCCTCCTCCTTCTGGGAGTGGTCTTCCTGCTGCTGCTCAAGCTTGCGCAGATTTGGTGATGAACGGATTGCCGCCGCTTCCTCATTCCGCAGTCGCGCAGCACTCCCTGGGTTGAACTTTCCAGCCGTTCCCTCCACCGGAACGGCATGACTCTTCGCATCTTCTGTCCGCTCCTCGTTCTAGGTGCTTCCTTCGCCGCGGTGCTGTATACTTCACCCGGCAACGCTGCGGAGCCTGCTCCCGCTCCCGCGGCCAGGAAGCGGATCCTCTTCTTTTCCAAATCGAGCGGCTTCGAGCATTCCGTAATTTCATGGAAGAACGGCCAGCCGTCGTGGGCGGAGAAGCAGCTCCTCGAGATGGGGAGGAAGAATGGATGGGAGTTCACTTTCTCCAAAGACGGCTCGCTGTTCTCAACGGACTATCTGAAGGGATTCGATGCCCTGCTCTTTTATACCACGGGAGACCTCACGTCGCCCGGAACTGACAAACAGCCCCCGATGACCGCGGCCGGGAAGCAGGCGCTACTCGACTATGTTAAGAATGGAGGGGCCTTCGCCGGCACCCATTCAGCCAGCGATACCTTCCACACCGCCAATGAGTCGAAGAAGGGGCCGGACCGGTATGTCAATCACGGTCCGGAGGCTGATGCCTACGTCCGCATGATCGGTGCGGAGTTTATCAAACACGGCGCGCAGCAGAAGTCGAAGAATACCGTCATTGATGCGAAGTTTCCGGGCATGGAAAAACTCGGGCCGGCCTTTGAACTGCACGAGGAATGGTATTCGCTGAAGGACTTCCGCGACGATATTCATGTGCTGCTGCTCCAGGATGCCCCGGCAATGCAGGGCATCGAATACCAGCGTCCCGCGTATCCTTCCACGTGGACCCGCAACGAAGGAACGGGCCGTGTATTCTATACGAGCATGGGCCACCGCGAGGATGTCTGGACGAACCCGCTGTTCGAGGATGTCCTGACCGGCGGTCTTTCGTGGGCCATGGGCCTGACAAAAGCCGACACGCCGGCGAATATCAAAACCGTGGCGCCCGGTGCATGGACGAATCCGCCCTATCCAGGCGATCCCCTGCCGGCGGCAAAATAAGGGAGCCGGTGCCGCGCGTCACACGGCAGCCACGGCGCGGGATATGAGAAGTCTTCCGCTTTCCCGGCAGAGTCCAAGAAACGTGCGCTCCGCAAGATTCATGGTGCGGCCTTTCAGCATGGCACCCACCCATGCGCGGCGAATGCGTCCACCCGGAGGCTGAACCGAAATCAACTGGCCGCTCGCCAGCTCTTTCGCGACCGTCCAGCCGGCGCAGACGCCGACGCCGTAACCGGTGCGCGCCAGTTCCTTGATGGCTTCGTTGCTGCCGAGTTCCACCAGCGTCTGCGGCAGCCTTCCGCGCCGGCCGAGGACTTCGGAGACAAGTTGCCACGTGTAACTGTGGCGGGTGGAGATAATAAACGTCTGCGGCTCTGCGAAGGAGCGGGCGCTTCGTTCCGCGGCCCATGGATGTCCGGGCGCGACGACAAACACGATCTCGTCTTCGAACAGGGGCTGGCTTTGAATGGCTGAGGCATCGCCGGGTTTGATGATGATCAATCCGAAGTCCACTTCATCGCGCAGAATGCGCTCCAGGACCGCCGAGGATTCGCCGGGAAGTACCCTGATCTCATAATGCGGGAACGATTCTTTGAATTCCCGCAGCACGCCGGGAAGGATGAATTGGGAAGCTGCCGTGGTGCAGCCGATGCGCAGCGTGCCGCGCGGCGATCCGTCGAGAGAACGCAAGGCTTCGCGCGCCTGCTTCATGCGATGTTCAATGCCCTCCGCGTGCTGGAGCAGTTCGCGTCCCTGCTTGGTAAAAATCACCTGCCGGGCGCTTCGGTGCATGAGCCGGCACTCCAGTGTCTCCTCCAAAACCTTGATCGTATGGCTGATGGCTGACTGTGTCAGATGGAGTTGTCGGGCGGCGCCGGTGAAGCTGCCGGTACGTGCCAGAGCGAGAAACGCGCGAAGC